>CAYPVN010000128.1:0-5490 GCA_964414155.1 uncultured Chitinophagales bacterium | reverse complement strand
AGGTTTTCGAAGCTTGCAATTGTGGAGATTGAAGATTGGGTCGGTGGGCCGAATGTCCTTGCCGTTGCAGTACCATCGCTCGTTATGGTGAAACAACTTGCATTCACAACGGATGACCCCTTTAATCAGGCGCAATCAATTCTTCCGCACGAGATAGCGCACCAATGGTGGCCTGCGACTGTATACGTCGAAGCGAGGGATTTGCCGTTTCTCGCGGAGGGGATGTGCGAGTATTCCGCTCTGATGTACAATGAACAGGCCGGCGTGAAGACAAACCGGGATACACTGCGTCTGCATCCTTTTCTGCGACCTCTCATTGCCCGGCTTCTGAAGGGAAAAGACGTTCCATTGCAGCAGCAAACAGATATGCGTTCGTTGTATACGCACTACCTCAAAGCATCGTACGTGCACAACATGCTGCGGCGGACTATCGGGGATTCGGTTTTTTTTCTGCTCTATCATGTGTTCGCGGTGCGATACGCTTTGCGACAGGCTGACCTCAATGATTTCAACAAGCTTGCAGATGAACTCTCTGGGATGAAACTAGAGTGGTTTTTCGATCAGTGGGTGAGAAAGGCGGGCGTTCCGCGGCTGAAAATCTACAATGTGAAATTCATCCCAAATGATAAAGGATGGACTGTGCAGGGAAGGGTTCGTATCGTTGGGTACGATAAGTTCACAACAATTGCGGATGTCGGAGTTGAAACTTCTTCAGGCATAAGGAAAACACGTGTATGGCTCGGTGCCGACAGTCTGGGAAGATATCGCAATGATGTTCCATTTGAAATCAGTACTACCGAACCACCTGTGAGGGCCATACTGGATCCTGATGGGGACCTCCTAAAAATTCAGAAGCTGCCCGCGAAATTCAGCGACCTCCGTGAACCGGCCGACGGGATATTTATTGTCGGAACCTTGGAACACGGTGGCTATCTCTTGTCGCTCGCCCGTCGAGATTCTGCCGAGCTTGCAACAAGTGGCTGGTCGGTGAGGATAACAGATGATTCGAATGTTACACTTGCGCACCTGCAGAGCGAGAGAGTATTTCTGTATGGCACAAGCGCAGAAAATCGAGTGGTTGCCGAACATCAGGGGAAGTTTGCGATGAAACTTCAGGATGGTAGCATAACAGTCAACGATGAACTACTCTCCGACAGCACACTTGCCCTCATGCAGATTATCGAGAATCCGTTCAACGCACAGGACTTGATGTGTTGGATCGCCCCATTCAGTCCGCATGCCGATCCGAAGCTTAGTATGTTTGATGCGTCGTGGATAATTGTTCGAGGGAAGGATGAGATCGTATCGGGAGCGTGGAAGGAAGTCGACAGTGATCTTGTTGTCAACCGCAAATAGACGCATTACGTATTCAATAGACTCCTATGCGATAGTGATTTCCTTGGAGAGATAAACATTCTGAATCAGGTTGAGCAGCTTCGTCCCATCTTTCATCGGTTTCTGAAATGATTTCCGTCCCGAAATCAGTCCCGTGCCGCCGGCTCGCTTGTTAATCACCGCTGTTCGCACAGCTTCGGCAAGATCATTCTCTCCCGATGCCCCGCCAGAATTGATCAATCCGGAACGCCCCATGTAGCAGTTGGCAACCTGATAGCGAGTGAGGTCGATCGGGTGATCACTCGTCAAATCGGTGTAGACCTTCTTGTGTGTTTTGCCGAAATTCAGCGCTGTGAAGCCCCCATTATTTTCGGGAAGCTTTTGTTTGATGATATCTGCTTCGATAGTAACGCCGAGGTGGTTTGCCTGTCCCGTAAGATCGGCAGACACGTGATAGTCCTTCTCCTTCGTTTTGAACGCGGCGTTTCGCGTGTAGCACCAAAGAATTGTTGTCATGCTAAGTTCGTGCGCGTACTTGAATGCTGCGCTCACCTCCTGGATTTGTCTCTTGGATTCTTCCGATCCAAAATAAATGGTGGCACCTACGGCGACAGCTCCCATTTCAAATGCCATATCAATGTCACCGAACATGATTTGATCATACGAGTTCGGGTAGGAAAGAAACTCATTGTGGTTGATCTTGACAATGAAGGGAATCTTGTGAGCGTACTTTCGCGCGCACGAGCCGAGTACACCGAACGTTGAGGCAACCGCATTACATCCCCCTTCGATCGCCAACTTCACGATGTTCTCCGGATCGAAATACATCGGGCTTGGTGCAAAGGCAGCTCCTGCAGAATGCTCAACTCCCTGATCGACTGGCAAGATGGAAAGATATCCTGTGCCCGCCAAGCGTCCATGACCATACAATTGTTGCAGACTTCTCAACACACCCGGTTTGCGATCGGACGGAATGAATACGCGATCGATGAAATCCGGTCCTGGCAAGTGAAGCATCTCTTTTGGAATTGTCTTGCAAGTATGATCCAGCAGGCTCTTCGCTTCCGTGCCGAGTAGTTGCTCGATCTCTTTCATCATGGACGAATCTCCTGGTAACGCATTGCGGACTGTAAAAGTATGTCAAGTTGATGGAAAGAAATTCGCAAAGAAATGTCAGTTTGATCAAATTTCCAAGCAGAATATAGACAAAAAGAGATAGGATTCAAAGTGAGGAAAGAGTGTCATGTTGCGTCGATAAAACGGGATTGAGGTGTAAGAATTGCCAGATTTAAGCTGTTGTATGGAAAAAATACCGCTCTGTAAGAAATAAAAGACATTTTGTTCGATGAGAGGGGTATAATTAAGCAGAAACACTTATGGCATGGAATTCGCACTGAACATGATAGAATCAAGACATGCGTACAACGCAGGAGGTACCATGAAAAAGAAATATCACTTTGCCGAACTCTCAAAGAGTGAACGAGAGTACCTCGAAATGGTCCTGCTTGAAGAAATGGATATTCAGGCTTGGTACTGCATTGCGTACAGCAAGCTCTTCGATGAAGAACTGATTTTGACTGTTCAATAGAGGACCCATGAAAACGGTAACGATATCTACAATCATGGTCATTCTCGTTGCGATTCCTATGATGTTCAAGAAACGTGAGCCGAACCTCGTTGAAGTTCGCTCCGATGAGGGAAAAAGCACCGAGGAGATCCGCCGTTACGACATTGATGATTTCTTGGCCCAGTAGCCGGTTTTTCCTCGAAAGTCTCCGTTGGTGGGATGGAGACTTTCGATTCAACATGGAAGGGTAGGGTGCCGGGACACATCCTATCCTTCCTTTGTTTTTACCCAAAACCCGATAGAATCACTTGATTCTATCTATTCCCCTGCCATTTGCGAACCCCCCGAAGTCAAAAATTCTCTTGCAATTTTACGCTCATTATGCTATCTTTGCAATGCAAATTACAGTACACCGTTTTTGCACTTTTAATGGTTCCGTTGCTTGTAGGGCCTGCCTTGTGGGAAAGTAGCAAACGATGTAACAGCAGCGGTGATAGTTTTGGGACAACACCCGCTACCCCGACCTGTTGGCTATTAAGAGGAATAAATCGGTTGCCCAAAAGGGCGGCGTAGCCGTACGTTAGTAGGAACATCTTAAACAAAAGGAGTTGTCCCATGGAGAAGGGCGTAGTAAAGTGGTTCAACGGAGCCAAGGGCTTCGGATTCATTCAGCGCGAATCTGGAGAGGATGTCTTCGTTCACTACAAGGCCATCGTCGGCGAGGGGTACAAGACCCTGAACGAGGGTGATAACGTCCAGTTCGACGTTGAAAAGGGTCCGAAAGGATTGCAGGCATCCAACGTTTCGAAAGTATAAGGCTACCGCCTCGGTAGCAGTGTAGCCCCGGCTATTCGCTGGGGCTTTCTTTTTTTTCATGTCATTATTTATTCAGGAGAGGCAGATGAACGGCACTGTAAAATTCTTTAACGACTCAAAAGGATATGGCTTCATTACAGAAGTTGGTGGTGAAGATATCTTTTTCCATCAAAGCAACGTCAAGGAAACCGGGTTCCGCGACAAGCTGAAGCAGGGTGATCTCGTGACGTTCGAGATACAAAACGGTCAAAAGGGAAAACGCGCAATCAATATTGCGCGGACGTAGTTTGGCTCATGAAACAGTTGCGTGTCGGACTCTGCTTCGACGCCGGAATTCCTGATCGCAGGGCAATCTCGACATTTCTCAGATCTGCTGATGTTGTTGTTTTTCCAGAACTCTTCGATGGCGGATATGCCGCACTGAACAGCGGTGCGGTTCCCCATCGTCTTCACGACCCCATCATTCAACAATTCAAAACCGCTTCAAAAGAATTTTCTCTCACCTGCATTGCCGGCACCACGTTCTTTCAACATGGGTCGTCTCCGGCAACAAACGCATCTCTGGTGTTCAGCCGTGGCCGACTGATCCACCGATATGACAAGATCCATTTGTTCAAGCCGACCGGGGACCATCGACTTTTTGCAAGAGGAAGGGCCGTACCCACATTCACGTTTCGGTCCGGTTCCCGGCAACTTAGGGGGGGCATTGTTATTTGTTATGACCTGAGATTCCCGGAGCTCATCCGGAAGATGGCATTGCAGGGAATGCGGGTCTTGTTCGTTCCTGCCCGATGGCCGAAATCAAGAGACGATGCATGGCGGACACTCTTGAAAGCGCGGGCAATTGAGAATCAACTCTTCGTTATTGGATGTAACGCTTTGGGAGTCGAGGGAGGTTACTCATACGCGTTTGACCCGCATGGAAGGATGATATTCTCAAACCGACAGCGGCCGCGATCTCGGAGACGGACTTTCAGCATCGACCTTACGCAGCTTGCCGTTGCGCGTCGGCTTCACAGGAATATCGAGGACGCCGTTCTCCTTAAGAAACGGTAAGTTGATCACTTACGTTTGTATTCACGGCTCGCAACGGTATGGACTCCACCCCGCACCTTATAGTCGGCGGTGACCTTCATCCACTTCGGCTTCGCACAGGTCACTAAATCGTTGAGGATTCTGTTCACGGCATGTTCCTGATAGATGCCGACACTTCGGAATGACAGGAGATAGTATTTGAGGGACCGAAGCTCGATGCACACCTTGGCCGGGACGTAGTCTACCCTGATCGTGGCAAAATCCGGAAGGCCCGACCAGGGACAGACTGCTGTGAATTCATCCGTGTCGATGTTTACAACGATATCCTTACCTGCGTATTCATATGGAAACGTTTCAAGGACATCGACATCAATCGCAGAGACATCCTGCGCGTCGTAGCGGCGGTCAAGAGGCTTGGTCATGGTGGGGGTGAAGTTGTGTTTCCCGATGTGATTTCATAGATTCACTCAGAGGAATATAGCAGATTCACGCGGCAAAGTAAACAGAAAGGAACGGTCATGCGAACACTGAAGAGCGCTCTCTTCATTATCCTTGTTGCCCTTATCGGCTGCTCAGGATCAAAGGAAGTTGCGACGGAAAAAATGGCGATAGGCTGGGTCGATCGGTCCGTGCTTGAAGAGCCCGAGCACCAAGCATTCAAAGCCACCTTCGACACTGTCCATGTTGATGAGCAGTTCGTGGAAATGATTTCTGAAATCAAGGGTGATGTGGATGTC
>CAYPVN010000127.1:0-5540 GCA_964414155.1 uncultured Chitinophagales bacterium | reverse complement strand
AGCCAACAATAGAAGGCGCCGGTGTACGACTGCGCCGCGCATTCGGCTTCGGCAATACAACCGACTTCGATCCGTTTCTCCTGTTCGACGATTTCAGGAATGAGAGGCCGGAGGACTATCTGGCGGGATTTCCGTGGCATCCGCATCGCGGCATTGAAACGATCACATATGTTCTTGCCGGCTCTGTCGCCCACGGCGACAGCATGGGGAACAGTGGTATACTCGGCGCGGGTGATGTGCAATGGATGACCGCGGGGAGCGGGTTGCTGCACCAGGAAATGCCAACGGGAGATGAACGGGGCAGGATGCACGGGTTCCAGTTGTGGGCGAACCTCCCCTCATCGCTCAAGATGACCGCACCGCGTTACCAGGATGTATCATCTCCCAATATCCCCGAAGTCGTTGACGATGACGGCACGCGCGTCCGTGTCGTGTGCGGAGATTTCTGGGGAAAGACCGGTCCCGTGGATGGCATTGCAACGGATCCGCGATACCTCGATGTGTGGGTGCCGTCGGGTAAACGCAAGACGTTGAAGGTGGAAACGTCGCGGCACGCGTTCGCGTATGTGTTTGAAGGTTCAGGTACGTTTCGTGACGCCTCCCAACCTGCTCCTGTCCGAACAGACCGCGTCGGATCAACCGACGGTCCCATCCTCGAGCACACAGGAAACCGATCGCTGGTACTGTTCGACACCGGTGACGAGGTGGTCGTACAGGCGGGAGATGCGGGAATTAGATTTCTTCTGGTCTCGGGCAAGCCGCTCGAAGAGCCGGTTGCCTGGCGCGGCCCAATCGTGATGAACACCGACGAGGAGATACAGCAGGCGTACGCTGAACTGCGGAGCGGTACGTTCATTAAGGGGTGATGATGCTATTGGGAGTTAATAGCCACGACCTTTAGGTCGTGGTCAGCTGACCCCCAACAAGATTATTTGGGACTTTAGTCCATCAATTGGTCGGGGTTAAAACCCGCGGGTGTTTTATGCTTTTTGTTTTCCACGAGCTAAAGCTCGTGGCTAATTTGAAACGTCACTAGAAACTGAACCAACACGAGGTATACATGCAGGATATTATCACTCGACGGGGAATTGATCTTGCTCTCGAGGGGCCGGGTACTGAGGGCCGGGTGCCGCCACAAGCAGTTGATATCGAGGCCCAGGTTCTTGGCGCAATGCTTCTGGAGCGAGAAGCGATCTCCAAAGTGCTGGAGGTGCTGGATGAAGATGCGTTCCATGCGGATTACAACCGGAAGATTTTCCAGGGGATGATCGCATTGTTTGAGCGGAGCGAACCGGTTGATACAATCACGCTGGCGGAGGAGTTGCGTCGCCGCGGTCAGCTCGAATTGATTGGCGGCGAACCGTACCTCGTTGAACTTACGATGAGGGTGACCTCCGGCGCCAACGTCGAATACCACGCGCGCATCGTGCTGGAGAAATTCCTTCTGCGGGGGTTGATCAGCGCGACGTCGGTCGTGGCGGGACGCGCGTACAGCCAGACGGAGGATGCGTTCGATCTGCTTGATGATGCTGAATCCGCCATCTTCCAGATTTCTGAGAAGCGCTTGAAAAGGAGCTTTGTCTCGATGCACAAGGCGGTACACGACACGATCGAGATCCTTGAAAGCATCCACGGAAAGCACAGCGGTGTAACCGGTGTGCCGACCGGATTCCCGGCGCTCGACTCGCTGACTGGCGGCTGGCAGAACTCCGACCTCGTGATAATTGCGGGGAGGCCAAGCGCGGGCAAAACAGCCTTCGCACTTTCACTTGCGCGCAACGCCGCCCTTCACAGAGAGAAGGCAGTACCCATCGGTATCTTCTCGCTCGAAATGTCTACACACCAGCTTGTGATGCGTTTGCTCTGCGCCGAGGCGAAGGTGGATGCGCATGCCGTCCGCACAGGCAAGCTGCCGGAGGATCAGTGGAAGCGTCTCAGCATGGCGGCGGGACGTCTTACCAATTCCAACATCTTCATCGACGACACGGCTGCGTTGGGACTACTCGAGCTGCGTGCCAAAGCCCGCCGGCTGAAAGTGGAAAAGAATGTCGGCATGATCATCGTTGACTATTTGCAGCTGATGCAAGGTCCCCGTGGAGCGGAAAACCGCGAGAAGGAAATATCCGCAATCTCCCGGTCGCTGAAAGCTCTTGCGAAGGAGTTGAACATCCCGGTGATTGCACTCTCGCAATTAAGCCGCGCGATTGAGAGCCGAACGGATAGGCGTCCGATACTCTCTGATCTACGAGAGTCTGGCGCGATTGAGCAGGACGCAGACGTTGTGGCGTTCGTCCATCGGCCCGAGATGTATGAGGATCCGAATTCAGAGGGTGGAAGAGAAGTGCAGGGCAAAGCGGAGATCATCGTAGGCAAGCAGCGCAACGGCCCCACCGACGACGTGCCGCTGGTGTTTGTCCACCGCTATGCACGGTTTGAGAACCCCGCGCCGGTATCCTTTGATCTGATTCCAGCGGGACCCGAAGAGGAATCACCGTTCTAAGTCATGCATCCATCAATCAAATCACGGCGCGCATTTCTCAGCCGGCTCGGTATTCTTGGAGTTTCCTCGACAGTCCTGTCAGGCGGATTGACAAATGGTCTGGCTGCAATGCTACAACATTCAGAGCCGACCGATGAGGAGATATGCCAGGTCAAGTTCGTCCTCGCCACAAAGCGGCATCTTCACGACAAACCGATCGGTGAGGTTGTAGCAACCGTCGGGACGATGTTTCTTGAAACCCCCTACGTGGCCAATACACTTGAAGTACCCGGCGACGAACACCTCGTCATTAATCTGCACGGTCTTGATTGCGTGACGTTTGTTGAAAACACACTTGCCATCTCACGCTGCATCAAGTTGAGGACAAATACGTTCGAAGCATACAAGCAGCAATTGCAGCGTATTCGCTATCGGTCTGGCGCGATAAACGGATATCCCAGCCGGCTTCATTACTTCTCAGATTGGATCGACGATAACGAGGGGAAGAACATCGTGCGCAACATCTCTCGTGAGGTTGGCCTGACGTATCCCAAACAGGTGGACTTCATGTCATCGCACCCTTCCTCATACAAACAGTTGGGCAACGAGAGCTACCTTGAGAGGATAAAAGAAACAGAAGCAACGCTGGACCGACGGCAACACTACTATATTCCCAAAAACCGGATCAGCGACGTTGAGAGTCAAATTAAACCCGGCGATATCATCGCCATCACTACTTCCATCGAAGGTTTGGATGTTGTTCATACCGGCATTGCGATTCGCAGCGGCGGCATACTGAAGTACCTCCATGCACCTCTGAGCAAGGGGAAGGTGCAGATCAGCGAGCAATCTCTTGTAAAATACCTTGCGGGAAACAAGAAACAAACCGGTATCATGGTTGCGCGGCCGCTGGAACCAGGCCGCTAAACCTTTCAAACCACCAAAAGAAAGGGATAACAATGTATACGCGATGGGTTGGAATGCTAACAAGCGTCATGCTTTCACTTCTGGTTTGCGCTGCTGCTTTCGGCCAGGGAATGTACTGGGAAAGCACAACGACGGGCGGTCGTCAGGGAGACAAAGCGAGGATTTCTAAGACGTACTACATGCCGAAATTGTTCAAGACCGACGGTGAGGATGAGGGGATAAGCGTGATCCTGATGCTTGAGAAAGGAATGATGTATACGATCAACGCCAATAAGAAGACCTACTCAGAAATCACTGTGGCCGAAATGGAAGAGGTCATGAAAGGGGCAGGCGCAGCGATGGACGATGCAACGGCAGAAATGGAACAGCAGATGGCTGAGATGTCGGAACAGGAGCGGGAATTGATGAAGAAGATGATGGGAGACAGGATGCCGGGCATGAAAAAGGACTCGAAGGTTGATGTTACGGCAACGGGCGAAAAGAGAACCATTAGCGGCTACACATGTTCAGAGTATGTCGTGAAACGCGATGGCAAGACAATGATGACCGTGTGGGCAACCAAAGACGTGAAGGGGCCGGACGCGATGAGAAATGATCTTGAGGAGTTCAGTCGATTGATGGCGTCCATGAACCCCATGATGCCGAAAAACCTTGTGCAGGCCATGAAAGGCATCAAAGGATTTCCCATTGAAACGCTCTTTAAAGACTCGACGAAGGAAGTGGTCACGAATATCGAAAAGAGATCCATTGCCGCGAGTGAGTTTGAAGTCCCCGAAGGGTATGAGAAAGTCGAGTCAGATCTGAAATAGGAATGGGCGCCGGGTGACACCGGGGCTCATGCTTCCAGCATCTCAGAAATTTTCGAGGCGGCGCTCTCCACACTGATCATCCTCACACAGTATGATCCACACTGCTCACCGGGAGGGATGGCTTTGTGGCAGACCTTCGGAGGGCACGCGGGGCACTCCTCATTTCCCTGAAGTGTGCAGTGCCGTTTACCCTCATCATACACCCCCCACTCGGATTGATCATCCCGTGTGAGAAAAGCAAGCGTGCGAATTCCCACGGCTGCTGCAAGATGCCTCGGCCCGGAGTTGTTTCCGACAAAAAGAGCACAACGCTTGAAAAGCGCTCCAAGGTGCGAGAGGTCCTCTGTCGTGGGCGCAATGATGGGTTTCGTATTGACGCGTTCTTGAATTCGTTCGAGAATCGCCTGATCATAAGAGCCTCCAGAAAGAATTGCTCTTGTGTTTGGCCGGGCTTGAACGACGTCAATCAATTGGGAGAATCGCTCGGGTGGCCAAGCCCGATCTGCTCCGTACGCACCAGGGTGGAACACAATCAATCTGTGGTCGGCGTTCACGCCGTTCCTCGCAAGGAATCGTGCAGCGAAATCCTCGGCAGGCTGTGGAACGCGGAACTCCGTTTCGTACGAGTCGACAGGGACACCCATCGATTCAACAAGGTTGCAGTAATATCTGATCACCCCCGCGTCGCTCTTGTGGATGTCGGGTTTGTGCGTTAGGACCTGATGATACACCTGGCGCAGTTGCCCCACGCGGATCCTGGCTCCCGACAGAAACGCCCACGCGACAAAGCGGTCGCGCGGAGAAACCACCGCAACATTGAACCTTCTCCGTCTCACATGCGCGATGATTTCCAATTCGGCCTTCACACGCGCAACGCTGTTCAGTGATCGCAAAGCTGATAAATCGATCTCGATAATGTCATTGACATACGGGTTGTCGCGAAAGATGGCTGCTGCGCCGCTTTCGGAAGATGAAGTCAGGAAGTTTCGTGGTTGATCGGGGGAAGGTCGAAAGTACGGTCGGCGTTGGAAAATGAGAACCGAGATGGTGGCAGCCGGCCAGGCTTTTTTAACGGCGCGAATGGCGGGTGTCAAAACGAGAAGATCGCCAAGCTGTCCCTCCGCGATGAACACAATTCGCGAAAGATTCATCTGCTTGTTAAACCAGGAGCCCATGGAGGAAAATTACTGGTGCGGCGACTCATCAACTCCAAACACCGGGAATTGGCGTTGCGCATTTCGGGCACGCGCCGTTTACAAGATTGTTTCTTGTAACGTGGAATCCAAAGCGCTCGATCAGCATAGTGTGGCATGATGGACAGTAGG
>CAYPVN010000126.1:0-5635 GCA_964414155.1 uncultured Chitinophagales bacterium | reverse complement strand
TTCACGCTGAAAGAGAACAGCAAGATAAGGGTGTATGCGTTTGGCGAACGGAGCACCGAGCGTCGCCTCCTCGCCGACTACGGCTACATTACCGACGCCAAGACCAGGCAGAAAGTCTGGACGATGGACGTTGATCGCACGAATCACGCAGGTGGTGCGTCAAAGAACTTTTTTGTGGATGAAGTTATTTCGCTGCCGCGAGGGAGCTATATCGTTACCTATATCACCGACGATTCGCACGCGTATGACCAGTGGAACACTTCGCCGCCATTCGATCGTGAACATTACGGAATCACGGTGATGGGTGCCGGAGAACACTTTAACATGAGTGTTGTGGAAAAGTATGTTGAACAGCGGGACAAAAACGTCATTGCTCAGATCATCCGCGTGAGAAACAGCGCGAACAAGGAAGAGCGGTTCTCCCTTGAGCGCACAACCAAAACCCGCATCTACGCGATTGGTGAAGGAGAAAAACGGGTGATGTATGATTATGGTTGGATTCAGGATGCGAAATCGGGCGATGTGGTCTGGGAAATGACGTACTCTATGACCCTCCACGCGGGTGGCAGCAGAAAGAACCGGATGGTGAATACCTCGGTTCTTCTTGATAAGGGCTCATACATACTGCATTACATCAGCGACGACTCTCATTGTTATGGGGATTGGAATGCCGATCCGCCCGAGGATCAACAGTACTGGGGGATTACTCTGTATCAAGACGATGGCAATGTCCCGCTGCGGATACCTCAGGTTCCGCAATCCCCCGACGATGATCAAGAGTAATCGTCAGTAAGGCCCAAGTCATTCCTGAGTTGTCTTACTTCCTGCTCGTTTAGATTCCTGAACTCGCCCGGCTGAAGTCCTGCAAGAGAAAAGCGCCCAATCCGGACTCGAACGAGTCGCAACACAGGATGGCCAACGGCAGCAGTCATCTTTCGGGCTTGACGGTTCCTTCCTTCCTGCAATGTCATTTCAAGCCAGCAAGTGGGAACCGTTTTTCGGAATCTGATCGGCACAGATCTGGGAGATAGGGATGGCTCGTGATCAAGTCTTTGAACCTCGGCCGGTCTTGTTTTCTTTCCTTCAATAACAACACCAGACCTGAGTCTCATCAAAGCGTTATCATTAGGAATTCGTTCTACCTGAACCAAATATGTTCGTTGATGGCGAAACCTCGGCTCCGTGAGTCGATGTTTGACCGTTCCATCGTTTGTAAGCAACAAGAGCCCTTCGCTGTCAAAGTCGAGGCGCCCGGCAGGATAGACATCGGACGGGAAAGGGCCAAACTCGCGAAGGGTTTTCTTGTCTCCTCCGGCAGTGAATTGTGAGAGAACGCCGAATGGTTTGTACAAGAGAATGTAATGACGTTTCAGCCTGTGGTGTGCATTCATATCGGTGGTAATGTATGATTCGTCGTTGCCAGAGGCAAGCTCCACGTTGATTCTCAAGGATGGAATCTCTACCTTGCTGAGAAATCAAACCAGCAGCGATAACAAGCAGAGGAGACCATACGATGTCACCAGGTCGGAGAGCATTCCTGAAACAGGCCGCCGCCGTAGGCGCCGGTGCGTTCGTTTCAACCTCGCTTCCATTGCGAGCGATGGAACAATCGCCTGCACAGACGACAACCAAACTAGTGGTACTCTCGAGCGCAAATGGGATGCAGGCGGTTACAAGAGCAATGGA
The DNA here is from genome assembly GCA_964414155.1 of uncultured Chitinophagales bacterium. GTDB lineage: Bacteria > Bacteroidota > Ignavibacteria > UBA10030 > UBA6906 > CAYPVN01. The sequence continues at coordinate 3,949 of CAYPVN010000126.1, read as the reverse complement.
GATGATTCAAAACGATTCAGATGCGCTTGATGCAGTGATCGCCGGTGTGAACATTGTTGAAAGTGACCCGAACGATACGAGTGTCGGGTATGGTGGCCTGCCGAACGAGGAGGGTGTTGTGGAGCTTGACGCTGCGGTGATGCACGGACCAACACACCGCGCAGGCGCAGTGGCTTCCCTTCGAAATATCAAGAACCCATCCAGTGTGGCAAGGCTTGTTATGGAACGGACCGACCATGTTTTGCTTGTAGGCGAAGGTGCGCTGAGGTTCGCCAAGGCGCATGGCTTCAAAGAGGAAGACTTGCTGACTGATGCTTCGCGCGCCGAGTGGCTGAAGTGGAAAGAAAATCTCTCCAATACTGATGATTGGCTCCCGCCTCACACGAAGGACGACAAGGACATCGGAGGTCTCTTTGAGCCATTCTTCCGAAACACCGGGACCATCCACTGCAGCGCAATTGACCGGAAGGGGAATATTTCCTGCGTTACCACCACAAGCGGATTGGCATTCAAAATCCCCGGCCGCGTCGGCGACTCGCCGATCATTGGTGCAGGTTTGTATCTCGACAATGAAGTCGGCGCCGCAGGATCTACCGGAAGAGGTGAGGCAAACCTCATCAGCTGCAACAGTGTGATGATCGTTGAATATATGCGGCAAGGAAAGACACCGGAGCAAGCGTGCCTGGATGCATGCACACGGATTGTCGACCACAACAAGATGCGCCGTCTGAAACGTGACGATGGCCGACCGAACTTCAACGTGAGATTCTATGCATTGAACAAGAAGGGAGAATTCGGCAGCGCATGCATTTTCGCTGGTGGAGAGTTTGTAGTTCATGATGGAACTCGCGCCAGAAAGCTTCCTTCGGCATATCTTTATGACAAGTAGGTCTCACCCGATTGTCTGCGTCCTATCGTTGTGTCTCATTACTTCATTCGCATTCCGCACGGCGGGCGCGCAGTCATCAACTTTCGTAACACGAAGCGGCAACCAGCTGTTTGTCGATGGGCATCCTTTTTATTTTCTTGGTACGAATGCTTACTACCTTCTTGAAGAAGCTGCCCGTGGTGACACGACAACTGTCAGGTCGCTGTTTGAAACTGCACGAGCGCTGGGGATGACTGTCGTTCGAACATGGGGCTTCCATGATTCATCAGACAGCCTGAACCAATCTGTAATTCAATACCGACCGGGTGCTTACAACGAGCACGCCTTACGTGGGCTTGATTACGTGATTGAACAAGCAAGACGGTCGGATGTAAGGCTCATCATCACGTTAGTGAACAATTGGGATGATTATGGTGGGATGAATCAATATGTTCGATGGCGCGCGGGAATTCAATCGATGGATGCACAATCCAAGAAACGCTATTCTGCCGATGATCAGGTGCGGACGGTGTCAGGACAAATGGGTCGGAGTTATCAACTTGCCATCTCAGATCAGTTTGGGCACGATGACTTCTATGCGGATGAAATCATCAAGAGCTGGTATAAGACTTATATTGAAACCGTTTTGAATAGAGTAAACACGCTCACCGGAATTGCGTACAAAGATGAGCCGGCAATATTCGGTTGGGAGCTTGCTAATGAGCCCCGTTCATCGGATCGCTCCACAACAATGATCACATATTGGGTTCGGGAGATGGCGATGTTTGTGAAAACGATAAGTCGGAATCAGCTCACTGGCTCAGGGGAGGAAGGATTCGATCAATCTGCATCTGGTTATTCCATTAGCGCGTACAATAATCAGCAATTCCTCTTTGATGGCACGTCTGGATGTTCTTTCACAGCCAACACCGCAATAGAGTCTATTGACTTTGCAGGCATTCATTTGTATCCTGAATCGTGGAGCATTCCAAATAATGCAGGCAATGCTTGGATTCGGGATCATCTGAATATTGCAGGAGCGTATTCCAAGCCGTTGCTGATTGGGGAGTTCGGTGTTCTCAGGCAGAAGCCAGCGACGTACGACAGTTGGTTGACGACTGCTTTGTTGGATGAAGCGGCGGGGGCACTTGTGTGGCAGATTCTGGAAGGAAATAGAAGCGATCTTGAGGGATTTGGATTTCGTTGTCCAGAAGAAGAGCAGTTGTGCGCCGTCCTGGAAAACGATGCGCGACAGTTTCAAGTCAAATCTATTACCGGTTTTCTACCGGTTCCGTCACACTTCTCTCTCTTGCAAAATTACCCAAACCCTTTTAACGAGCAGACAACCATCTCGTATGATCTTCCCTTTGATGCACACGCCGTACTCACGGTTTTTAGTACAACAGGCCAGCTCGTTGCAATGCTCGTGGATGGTTATCAACGACGAGGCATAAGAAAAGAACTGTTTGGTGGTCGTGGACTTGCAAGCGGAGTGTATGTAGCGAGACTCTCTGTCGAGGTTCCTGTAGCGAGTGCGGGGAGGGCGTACGCGGGCGTGAAGAAGATGGTGCTCGTGAAGTAAAAAGAGTAGTGAGGCGATGAATCGCTCCGATGAATTTGAAGGGAAGGCTGTACAGTCACAGTGGAAGGATACTGAATGAGGTTTTTGTTACAACGCTTTGTCCTCCCCATATTGTGTATTGTAGAAATCCAGCCGGCTGCCGCGCAACCGTTTCGTGTTGATACTCTCGCCCGGTTTCCGGAGGTTTCTTCACCTGTATCCCTGGCGTTCAGCCCGGACAATAGGGGGAAAATCTTCTTCACTGAAAAGTCGAGCGGAAGAGTTCGCGTTTTCGAGAACAATGCCGTCCTGCGTATTCCATTTGCAACGGTTCGCGTTGCGAGCACAGGTGAACAGGGTCTCCTTGGGATAACCCTCCACCCGCGTTACCCAGACTCTCCCTACGTCTACATCTTATACACGCGCAGCAGCGATCGCGCGAACGTCATCGTTCGCTATCGTGATTCGAGCAACGTGGGAATTCAACGCCGATTGATCTTTGTCGTGCAACGCACTAATAATGCAACAGTTCAAAATGGCGGGAATATCCACTTCGGGCCAGATGAAATGCTGTATGTGAGCGTCGGGGATTTCGGCGTCCCCTCGAATGCGCTGGATACAACCGACAGCAAGAACACGCGGGGAAAGATTCTCCGTTTGAACCCTGATGGATCGGTCCCTGCAGATAATCCTTTCAACGCCAAACCCTTCTGGTCGTACGGTCACCGTAACAGCTTCGACTTCACATTCGATTTAGAAACGGGAAAGATGTATTGCTCCGAGAATCGTCCTGACGGAAATAATCTCGTGTTGCAGGTTTCACGTCAAGAGAATGCAGGGGATGCGAAGGGTGTTGCTGCTGTTGCTAATCCATTATTTTCGCGTCCGCTTAACGATTCTCAAGAACATATTCCGTCACTGACCGGAATTGTTGTGTATCGAAACAAGGCGTTTCCAAAACTCCATGGAAAGATCCTCCTTGCCGATAACAATAATCGTACAGTCTGGGCTGTTTCACAGAGCAATGACGACACTCCTCTAATGGCGGAAGAATTCTCGCGGTTCTTTGATCGTGATGATGGCATTGCCGACATCGAGGCCGACCTGGATGGGTATATCTACTTAACATCCGGTCAGGGTTCATTCAGCAAGATTCTTCGTCTGCGTCCGGTTGCTCCAGCTTTTGCATCGGTTCCATTACGACAAGCCACTCAGGATGTTGAGTATTCATACCAGCCTACGATTGACGGAACCCCTCCCGAAGTTTCCATCATTGCCGGACCGTCTCGAATGGTTATCGACCAAACCGGGACACTTCGATGGACTCCCACGAACGCAGATGCACTTCGGCACGAACACGGCGTCATCCTCCGTGTGGAAAATGGAGCCGGATATGTTGACCAGGAATATGCTATTCAAGTCGCGAATGTGAACGACCCCCCATCCTTGCCTTCTCTCGTTTCACCCGTCAGCGACACAACGCTGAATTTCATCGGGAGCAATCCCGAGATACATTTTTC
>CAYPVN010000125.1:0-5672 GCA_964414155.1 uncultured Chitinophagales bacterium | reverse complement strand
ATTGCATCATGCTTCGGTACCAGTATCAGTACCCCCGACGTTGGGTTGGGAGGATTGGGGATGTACACATTCAGAAAATCCAGACTCTTCCCATCCCGTCCGTCAAATGGCATCTGATTCGTGACGAATCCAATCGTATACAGACCCGGTCGCGGATATTCGACCAGAACAACCTCACGGAATGTCTTTCCCTTGCCACCGAGCGTGAATGCACCCACAAGATCCTTAATTGCACTGTACACCGACCTGACGAACGGGACGGACTTCAAAAAATTCTCAAACCAACTGAACAACAGGCGCCCCACAATGTTGCGCGTGAGCAGGCCGACAATCAGGATGATCACCAGCATCGAGACGAACCCGAGACCCGGAATCTCCCGCCCGAGCCATTGTTCCAGCAGTGGAGAGAGGATGCCGTCCACGGCGTTGAGTAGCGCCCGGAAAAACCAGAACGTCAATGCGAGAGGGATGATGACCACAAATCCTCTCACAAATGTTGTTCGTATTTGCCCAAACACTGTCCGTTTAGTTTCGCTCACAACCCCATCCGTATCAGCTCTCTGACTTTGTCGAGATCCTCCTGTGTATCGACCGGCGTGCTGTCGTAGTCCGTTACCCTTGCCTTGATGCGGTAACCATGCTCGAGGATGCGCAGCTGCTCAAGCTTCTCGCTCTGCTCTAGGGGTGTCGGCTTCATTTCCGCGTAGCGCAGTAGGAACTCCCTGCGAAAGGCGTAAATGCCGATATGTTTGAAGTACAGATGATGCTTCAGCCATTCCGATGGAGCGCAATCCCTCCCGAAAGGAATAACGGAGCGGGAGAAGTAAAGACAGAACCCCTCATTATCGAGCACGACCTTCACGATGTTCGGGTTCGTCAGCTCGGACTCCGTTTCAATTCTCCGCACAAGGGTTCCAACCAGAATGTCCTTGTTCCCCACAAGCGGAAGAATTGCTTCATCGATCATTCCCGGCGTGATCATCGGTTCATCCCCCTGCACATTCACGATGATCTCCGCTTCGGGGATCGAGCGGGCCACGAATGCTATCCTGTCCGTCCCCGATTGCAGCGTTGCCGGCGTCATGACCGCTGAGCCGCCAAACTCATGCACCGCCGAGACAATCCGCTCATCATCGGTTGCCACCAGCACCTTGTTGACCCGCCGTGCGCCCGCTGTACGCTCATACACATGTCGGATCATCGGCTTGCCGCCAATATCGGCAAGGGGTTTGGCCTCCAGCCGCTGCGAGCCGTACCGCGCAGGAATGATGGCAACGATGCGGGAGTCTTGCGATCCTCTCATCGGTCACCAATGACTTTCGGGACTTTGAAGAACTTCTCCGATTTTGTCGGTGCGTTCTGTAAGGCCTCTTCGCGTGTCAGGCACTCCTTCCGGACGTCGTCGCGGAATACATTCTGCAGCTCGATGACGTGTGAAAGAGGCTCGACGTTCGTGGTGTCGAGCGAGTTCAACTGCTCCATGTATTCGAGGATGCTGTTCAATTCCTTCGCCAGCTTCTGCTTTCCTTCCTCTGAAAACGACAACCGCGCAAGTTCGGCCACATGTTCGACGTCCTTGATGGTTACTGCCATGCCGGTGTATTCCTTTTATTGATCAACATAATGTCTGGCAATTGCCTTGTGAACATCTTCCAGGAGTTTCATTTCCACCTCTTTGCCGCTCCCGTTGATCGTGATCGGCCGTTCCAGTGTGAGGGTAATTCTTCCCGGCCGGATGACAGTGGACCGCTTTCGGAGAATATGGAAACTCCCGTTAACCGTGAGTGGAACAACAGGAACGCCCGCCTTCACCGCAAGATTGAATGCGCCACGCTTGAACTGCTGCAGTTTCCCATCCGTTGTTCTGGTCCCCTCCACATACAACAACACGGATGCGCCGTTGCGGATTTTCTCTGCCGCTTCTTCAAGACCGCGAATGGCGTCGGCGCCTTTCCTTCTGTCAATCCCGATGTAACTGCCCCACTTCAATCCCCAACCGAAGAGTGGAATGAGTTCCAGCTCCTTCTTATACACGATCCTGATCTGGTCCGGGATGCCGGCGATGATCGCCGGAATATCAAACATACTCGCGTGGTTCGCGACGTACACATAGTTTCTGGCGAAATCAACGTTCTCTAACCCGATCGTCTTCACGTTCACGCCGGACACGAACAACGCGGTATGAGCCCATCCGCGCGCAAGCGCATGGAACAGGAATCCTCCGCCGTGGAAAGGCATCGTCAGCAGTTCGAGCGCTCCGAAGACCAGCGAAATCGCAACCACAGCTACGAACCGTAAAGAGCCAACAAGGGTTTCCATCAGGCCGTGACGCTCTCGACCAGCTTGATCCGTTTTGCGATCGCTGGATGACTGTACAGGAAGAACTCAACCAGCGGATGCGGCTCCGGATCGGCAAGGTTCATGGCGGCGAGCTTTCGCAGTGCAGAGATGAATGCGGGCCGGTTGCCCGTGGCCTTGACGGCATAGGCATCGGCCTGTCGTTCGTGATGCCGCGAGATGATGTTGCCGAGCGGCGACGTCACGAGACCAAAAAGTGAGAGCCAGATTGCAAGCAGAGGCAATGCCGCAAGCTCCGTGATGGATGAGAACCCGAACGCGGCCAGCGACATTTCATATAATTGCGCAGTGACATACAAACCGGCAAACGTGGAAACCGTTCCTATACACATGCCAATGAGAATATGGCGGTGTTTGTAATGGCCAAGCTCGTGAGCGAATACCGTTTCGATTTCCTCTTCCGAAAACTCCTTGATCAGCGTGTCGCCGAGTATGATTCTGCGCGACTTCCCGATGCCGGTGAATGCTGCGTTGGCTTTCTTTGTGTTCTTGCTCAGATTGAAACTGAAAACGCCCTCGACCGTCACTCCCGTAGCAGCGCTCAGATCGAGGATCCGCCTCTTCAGGGTCGAATCCTCCAGCGGTGTAAGCTTATAGAAGAGCGGAAGTATGATCACCGGAGCAATCCGTGCAAGGATTACTGAAATTGCCGTGAGACCGATACCCACGGGAAGCCACCACATCGCGCCATAGGTCTCCAAACAATAATAGAGAAGAACCAAAACGAGCGCGACGAGAGGGAGACTGACCAACAATCCTTTGAGCTTTTCCCATCCCCACCGCCATATCGTTTGATTGGACAGGCGATAGCGGTGTTCAATATGAAAACCCGAGAAGTAGCTGAACGGCAAGGTAGCGGCGGTTTGTATCGCACCCAATACCAGGACAAATACGAGCAAGGCAATATAGGGGTTACCGCTTACTGAATGCGACCACACGCCGAGTGATCTTGTTGTTCCCTGCGCAACGAGTGCCACCAGCACTACAAACGAAAGAACCGCCGAAGCGATTCCTGTAGTGAGTTTAATCCGATTGTAGGTTTTAGCCTTGCCGGAAGTCAGGACGGGCGGACGGGCGGATTCTACAACGAGCTCCTGCCTGCCCACCTTCGCCTGAAAAGCGTCTTCGGTGGGTAAACCGGCAGGCAGGCTGACTGAAGCCATGACGCACCGTTTACATGGTTTTTACATATTGGTTTGACAATTGTAACCAAATTGATTGAGAGAAGCAAGAAGCCGCTCACTTGGGTACTGTCCTAATCAGGACAGCACCCTCACTTGTCATTCGTGACCGACTCTCTTGCCTTTCGTCTGCTACGCGCGATAGACATCCACACGGTGACCGTGAGAACTCCGGCAATAACTCCGAGTGATGCCCATACGGGAAGGTGCAGAAAATCAGCGATGAGCATTTTCACGCCGATAAACATGAGGATGATAGAAAGGCCGTACTTGAGATAATGGAATGACTTCATCGCCCCGGCAAGAACAAAATAGATGGAACGCAATCCGAGTATGGCGAACATGTTGGAAGAGTAGACGAGAAACGGATCTCTCGTAATGCCGAACACCGCCGGAATGGAATCAACGGCAAACACCACATCCGTTGTCTCCACAGTAATCAGGACAATCAGGAGCGGAGTGATCATCAGCTTTCCATCCCTTGCTCTCATGAAGAACCTGGGTGGCTCGAACCCCTCGGTTACCGGAAACCATTTCCTCGCCAGTCGGATCAACACGTTCTTCTCTGGGTGCACTTCCATTTCCTTTTGCACCATCATTTTCCATCCACTGATAATGAGAATGATGCCGAAGATATATAGGATCCACTCGAAGCGTGCAATCAACACTGATCCTGCAACGATGAAGACAAATCGCATAACGATGGCACCGAGAATTCCCCAGAAGAGGATTTTGTGGTGGTACTTTGCCGGGACACCAAAGTAGGAGAAGATCACCACAAAAACGAAGATGTTGTCGACAGAAAGGGACTCCTCAACAAGATAACCTGTCAGGAATTGCAATGCTGCCTCACTCCCCGTTAAGTTCTCCGCTTGTCCAAGTCCGAGCCACCGGCTCTCATACATGAAATAGATCAACACATTAAACAGGAACGCAAGAGCTACCCACATGCCGCTTAATGCTGCAGCTTCCTTCACGCTGCTACTGTGGGATCGTCGTTGAAGGACTCCGAGGTCAACCAGCAGAAGGGCAAGGATGAGCGCCGTGAATAAGATGAACGGAAGGAACTCGGTGTATACCATCTGGTGTCCCTTATGAAACGGAATCCAATCGACGACTCAGCCATCCTGTCAGATCGGCCAAGCTCTCCTCACTGATCTGATGTGTCATTGGGTACTCCTTGTATTCGAACCGGGCATGGTTCGTTGTCAATAATTCCTTCGCCCGTCGTCCGAGTTGAACAGGGATAACCTGGTCCTGGGTTCCGTGAGAAATAAAAAATTCCATGGTATCAAGTTGATTCCAGAGATATGTGAGATGTGTTCCTTCGGGTATGTATCCGCTGTTTGCAACGACACCGCAAAACAATTCCGGACGCGTAAGAGCTAGCGAATATGACATGACTGTTCCCATACTGAACCCAAAGAGGAAGATTTTGGCCTTGTTGATTGGGTAACCATTCAAAGCGTCTTCAAGAAACAGGGTGAGTTTCTCGTAGCTCGATGTGAACATCTTCGGCTCGGGGTTTCCGAGGGCACCGAACTCGTACCATGTATATCCTTCCCCGTACGAAAAGGAGAACGGTGCGCGGACGCTGAGGATAAACAGGCGGTCGTCCAAATATGATGAGAGCCCAAGGAGGTCTTCCTCGTCGGCGCCGCGCCCGTGCAGCATGATGAGCGTCGGATGGGTGCCGCCTATTGGGTTTTCCGGTGCAATGACACGGTGGATGAGTGAGCTGGGGATGGTCTTCATCAGAGCTGAATTGGCGTGAGGGCAGATCCGATCACAGAGACCATCGTGACATAACGAATGCCGAGAAGAGGCATGTGTCGTTTAGAGTGGGAGCAATCAGTGATGTAACAAAGATAAGAACTCCTTGTCTTGAATCAAAGGAACGAACAATGTTCGTGCGGACGTGAAAACAAAAAACCCGATCCGTTTGAGTGGACCGGGTCGTTTGTTCACTCGGTACTATTTCTTGGCGTACTCTTTCAGGAAGCCCCCGAACATGACCCGGTGTGCCTCTTCATCGGCAAGTGTCGTGATGCAAAGGTCCTGCGTGACGTAGTCGTGCGCTTCTCCGCAGATCTCGATGAGTTTGCCATAGTGTGTGATCGCTGCATCTTCAGC
>CAYPVN010000124.1:0-5673 GCA_964414155.1 uncultured Chitinophagales bacterium | reverse complement strand
GGTGCGAAGCTCGCTGTGGGAGGAGGAGTACCCGGCGCTGCTGAGTGCAAACACGGATTTTTTGTCGAGCCAACCATTTTCGACAACGTCGATAACAAGGCGGCAATTGCGCAGCAGGAGATTTTCGGACCGGTTCTTTCGGTTATACGGTATAAGAAGATTGAGGACGCTGTGCGGATGGCGAACGAGTCCGTATTCGGGCTCGCAGGGGGTGTTTGGTCGAAGGATCCTGAGAAGGCCATGCACGTTGCGAGGCAGCTTCGCGCAGGAACCGTCTGGATCAACGAGTGGCACCTTCTCAACGAGCGTGCGCCGTTCGGTGGATACAAGCAAAGCGGCATCGGACGTGAATTCGGTATCGATGGATTGAAGGAATACACCGAGGCAAAGCACATTCATGTCGACGAAGTGGGGATACGGGAAAAGAAAACGTGGTACGATACGGTTGTACCGAAGGGTTAAGGCGCACAGGATTCCATTAACCAACACATGAGGTACCATAATGAAAAAACATATCAGGATTGCTGAGGTTTTTGCGGCGATCATTGGCTCTCTTGTTTTCAGTCTCCTTCTCCTGGGATGTGGTCAGGAAAAAAAGATGGAGCCGGTTGCCGTCGGTGAGATGGAAGAGTACCGCGACCCTGGCATTGGCTTCCGGATCAAGCATCCGAAAGGATGGGTGACGAATGCGGAGGTGGGCCGTGCGCGGTTCTACAACGCCTCTGAAGTGAACAAGAAATTTCTTGACCCTGCCGGCGCATATCCCGTTGGCGTCGAGATCTCCATTGATGCGAAGAGGTCGGCTGACCCCGCAGGCGATATCAAACGCATGAAGGAGGAGCTTGGCCAGCAGGTAACGGCCAAGCCCGAAGAACCTGCTACAGTCGCAGGGAAAGCCGCAACAAAGATCCCCTACGTGGCGAACTATGGCAAGGGAAACATCATTTACGGCCATCGCATTTTTCTGGAATCCGATTCCATTGTGTACGAGATTGGCTTTGCCGGGTTTGGCAACACCCATGAAGCGTACGCTGCGGTGTTCGATGCGTCTCTCAATTCATTCGAGCCTGCAAAGCGTGCGGTGAAGGGTCGCGATCAGACTCTTCCTTCCGAAACTTTTGCCGACTACGATACGAAGATGTTCACGTTCCAATATCCAGACAACTTCAATTTCACCAATCCACCGAAGGGAAAAAACGAAATCGTCGTCGGGTTACGAGGCGTGCGATTGGATTGCAATATCCTGATCGACGTTTTTGATGCTCAGGGGCTCTCTCTCGAAAAAGTTGTCGCGCAAAACAAGGGGAAATACAAAGCAGCAACGCAGGGCAAGGCAACAATCGGTGGACAACCCGCGGTGACGCTTACGGCATCTGTGGCAAGGGACGTGGACAGGACAGTCTATTTTGCTGTCAGGAACGGCAAAGTCATTCGGATCACGATGGATTGGTACAAGCCGCAAAGGGAAGAATACACCTCGGCGTATACCAAGGTCGTCAGCTCGTTCAAGTTCAAATGATTTACCTTCCAGCCATGGAGTCCTTATGATGAATCAGTTGCTGGTCACTACTGCGTTTACGCTTGACGGTTACCGGATTGTGAAAAACCTCGGCGTGGTCAGGGGCATCACCGTCCGCAGCCGCTCGATTATCGGCAATATCGGCGCGGGGTTTCAGATTCTCTTCGGCGGCAACATTTCGCTCTTGCAAGAGTTGTGCGAGAAGGCCCGGCATGATGCCTTCGCAATCATGGTAAAGCATGGGGAAGAACTCGGTGCGAACGCAATTATCGGCATGCGTTACGATGCAAACGAAATCATGTCCGGCGTCGCAGAAGTATTGGCTTACGGCACTGCAGTTGTGGTGGAAAAAGTGTAAGCGGATGGTTTGCAAAGGGAACCGATGGCGAACACCCGGCACGCCGAACACGAAGGAATAAAACCGGCCGCCGCCAAAGGAATTGAGAGGAGGCGAACTCCATGGCATCGAAGTGCATAGGTATTCTCACCGGCGGCGGGGATGTCCCCGGTTTGAACCCATCGATTAAGGCAGTCGTCTATCGTGCTATCGATGAGGGGTTCAGGGTCATCGGCATTAAGCGAGGGTGGGGTGGATTGTTGAACTACAACCCGGATCAGCCGGATGAGTCAGCGAAATGGGTGGATCATCTCACGAAGACAAACACACGAACAATTGATCGTTCCGGCGGCACCATGTTGCATACGTCCCGGACAAACCCGGCGAGTGTGAAACCTTCTGAGGTCCCCGCATTCCTCCGAAACGCGGATCACCCGAGGCAGAACAATGAGTCCACGCTGGATTTCACACCACACATTCTACGCGTGCTTGCCTCTCTCAAGATCAATGCCCTGATTACGATTGGCGGCGATGATACACTCAGCTATTCTGTGCGCCTGCATCGTGAGGGATTTCCCGTCGTGGCGATACCGAAGACCATGGATAATGACGTCTTCGGAACGGATTACTGCATCGGCTTTTCTACTGCAGTCACGCGCAGCGTGGACTTCATCACGAAGCTCAGAACCCCGGCGGGATCGCATGAACGGATCGCCATTGTCGAACTCTTCGGTCGGAATTCCGGCGAGACCTCCCTGATCTCCGCCTATCTCGCGGGAGTTGATCGCGCCGTCATCTCCGAAGTGCCGTTTGACCCCGAGCGACTTGCAAACTTCTTGCAGGAAGACAAGCGAAATAACCCGAGCAACTACGCCATCATGACCATCTCCGAAGGCGCACAGATGATCGGAGGAAAAATTGTTGAATATGGACAAGCAGATGCATTCGGACATAAGAAGCTTGGTGGAATCGGCGCAATTACGGGCGACGCAATCCAGAAGCTGACCGGATCACATACCATGTATCAGCAGATCGCCTATCTCATGCGAAGCGGTGAACCTGACGCGCTCGACAGAATGGTGGCGATCAGTTTTGCAAGTCTTGCGACCGATCTTGTCATGAAAAACCAATTTGGCACGATGGTCGCGTTGCGCGAGGGAAAGTATACCGTTGTCCCGATTGAAACAATTTCGCAGGGCAGGAAAACTGTCGACATTCACGAACTGTACGATCCCCAGAATTACCGGCCAAAGGTCGCACACATTCTTGACAAGCCGATGTTCCTGTATTAGTTCGAGATGCGAAATTCCGCGTCCCCTGGTCGCAACTCATCGTGCATCCGTACCAAGGAACGATAGGCATCCTGACTGCCCCGCTGCGCGCCGGCGCGATAGAGTCGTGCCGCTTCCGCTTTGTTCTGACGAACGCCTCTCCCATTTTCGTAACAATAGGCCAGCACTACTTGAGCCAACACCGATCCATCCTGTGTCCCCTTCTGCAATAAGGCCACCGATGTACTGTCGCTTGCCGGATCATTCTCCTCTCGCACCGCCGTCACGGCAAGTCGGAGTTCAGCCTCTGCGCCGCCAAGGGTTGCGGCTCGCTTCCAGAGCGCACGAGCGGCGGCATGATCCTGTTTCACCCAGCGACCGGAGTAGTAGTTGAGCCCCAGCTCAATGATCGCTTGAAGATGGTCACGGCCTGCGGCCGCCTGAAGCATGTGCAGTGCCTGATCATCCGTCAACTGAACACGCGGATGAAACATGCCGGGATTGAAACCGAGCGCATACATACCGGCCCAGGCAAACTGCGCCTCGGGATCGTTGCTTGTTGCCCCCTTAGCAATCTGATCGACAGGTTCCTTCTGCTGGATGAGATTCCAGAGCAATTCCGAAGCACGCGGTGCGTCCAGACGAATCGCCCTGACATAGGTAGAGGCCGCCAGCACGAGATTCTTCTCAACGGCGATCCCCTTCTCGTAGCAACGACCGAGGATAGTAAGCGCTTCAGGGCTTCCCGCTTCCGCAGCATTCCGGATCGTCTGAAGTCCCGCCGAATCCACCTCGATGCTGCTCTTCGCTGTGTCTTTCAACCCCAACGCTGTCCTAACGGCCGTGCTACTGTTCCGAAGCGCATCCCTCAGGAGTGTGGCGTCACTTGCATGACTTGTAGTGTCTTCATCAAAATCAAGAAACACCAGATCGAGTGTTTGGCCCGAACCTGGCGGGCGCTGCACCGTTGAATCCCTCTGGCTTCCCTTTTTTGTGTCCGTACTGGACGCATCCGGCATCCGACGAGAGGCCCTCTTTGCAAATTCCGGCAGAGCCTCTTTCGCAGCTTCCAGTCCCGCGTCTGCAGCTTTCTTCACCCACGCATAGGCTGTATCCCAGTTTCTTGCCACGACGAGATTGTCCCCGAAGAATTGGCCAAGCACATATTCCCCCTCGGGCATATCTTTCTCAGCACATGTGCGGAAGTTCTTGTACGCCGTAAATGGATCCCATTGCATTCCCCAGCCATTGTATTGCAAAATCCCGAGATTGTACTGGGCCGTTACAAGATTCCGGTCAGCAGCTTTTTGAATCCAGAACGCACCCTTTATGGTATCAGCCGTGAACCCCTTCCCGGTCAGGTACCGGAGGCCAAGCTCATGCTGCGCGAGCACATCGCCGCCGTTGGCCTGCCGGACCAGCATGAATCCCTGCCAGAGCTGATACGTCGCGTCGGAGGCCTCAAGGAACGATGTGAATGGTGATGATCGATAATCCTTGAAGACCGAACTGTTCGGATGCGACTGCCCTAACGAAACTGAATTGATAAGAACAAGTGTGCCCAATGCAAGCGCCAGGACAGGAACACGCAGGCACTCCAAAACGAAACTCACCAGATTCTCCACGCGATAATTAAAATGAGAGAATACGATTACGAAGATAGTAGAAAGGAATGGAAATGCAAGACAGGATAATCTACTCGTAGCGGAGCGCTTCGATGGGATCAAGAGTGGCAGCTTTCCACGCGGGATAGACCCCGAACAACAGTCCCACAATTGTACAGACTCCTAGACCGATCGCCGCCCAATCCCACGGGATGATCGTCGGTACCTCCAAGATAATTCCCACGACGTTCCCAGCTATGATACCGAGGATAACTCCGATGAATCCTCCGATCTCGCAGAGGATGATCGCTTCGATGATGAACTGTGAAAGGATGTTCCTCTTCTGCGCGCCTACTGCTTTGCGGATACCTATCTCGCGAGTCCGTTCGGTGACTGACACGAGCATGATATTCATAATCCCGACCCCGGCTGCAAGAAGGGAGATCGAGCTCACCAGCATCACACCGAGACGGAGATAGAGCGTGAATTCATTGAACTGCTTGATAATCAAATCGCTGGAAAAGTAACCAAAATCATCCTCCTCTCCGGGCGGAACACGACGGGCGACCCGCAGGACGGACCGCGCTTGCTCGAGGCAATCGTCAAATACCTCGCGGCTTTGCGCCTTGACCATGATGTGCATGCTCTTTTCGGATTTTCCATACTTCTGAAAATATGTAGTAATCGGTATGGACACAAAGTTGTCCTGATTGCCCCCCAGCGCGCTTCCCTTCTTGGCAAACAGACCGATCACCTGGTAGAGCGAGCCATCGACACGGACGATTTCACCAATGGGATTGATGAAAGGAGGAAAGAGTTTCTCTGCAACAGTCTTCCCGAGAATAATGATCGGTCTTACCATCTCCATATCCTGATTGGAGAATCCCCTTCCGTACTCGACCGTCCAATCGTTCGTGGGCAGGCCTTCAACATTCTCCCCGG
>CAYPVN010000123.1:2026-5687 GCA_964414155.1 uncultured Chitinophagales bacterium | reverse complement strand
TTGCAGAATTCGCGGGGCTTCAGAGCGCTGAAAATATGGCTGGCCCTCCGGCAAGTAGGGCGTGAGGGCTACGTGCGCATGATCTCTGACGACATTCGGCTTGCGCAGGAACTCTTCCGTCGGGTTGAAGCCAATGTGGAGCTCGAGCCGTTTACCCACGATCTCAGCATCGTAACGTTCCGTTATGTTCCAACCGCACTCGACATTGAAGGATCCGCCCGTGAGGAATACCTGAATGATTTGAACAGCGAACTTCTTTCTCGACTGCAGGCCGGTGGTGCAGCGTATCTTTCGAATGCATTGTTGGGCAAGAGATTTGTTCTCAGAGCCTGCATTGTCAATTTCCGGACAACAATATCTGACATTGATCAACTTCCCGATCTCGTCGTTCAGCTCGGCAGGGAAATACATTCAGAAATGAAATCGAAGCGGGGAAAGCGGACGATACAGGCTACGTGACGTGTGGTTGACACTTTCGTGATTTCTGTTTCGCATCTTCAACAAGACCGACTCCATCAGAGAACGCAATGCTAACTCCAAAAGGCTATGCCATTCCTTTCCTTCTGTTAGGTATTGCCCTCTCATGCATAGTCGTCAGCCAATCCAAAGCTGAGGGACTTATCCAGCAAGCACACTATGATACGGTCGCCGCAAGGTCAGGAGAGTCCTGTGCTGTGTGCGGGAATCCGGTTTCCGACACCGACGTTGCTCTTATGGTGAAAGGTCGTCGCGTCCCCTTGAAGCGCGAAATGATGGATGAATTCATCAAGCATCAGGAAAAATATTTTGCCAGGTTGCAACCGAAAGGCGCATTGTTTCAAGAGGAGATAGGACCAGAGTCGGGAGGGCGTAGCGGGGTGAGTATGGGATGGTTTCTTTTTGGCGTGTATGTACTGATCGCACTTCTCTTCGCTGGACTCAGTGGATACGCTGCGATTGGAAAGGGATTGAAGCCGATACCGGGTTTCTTTTTGGGATTGGTGTTCACTGTGTTCGGCTATTTCTACGTGCTTTCACGTCCGCGTGCCGAGGGATTGGGTGAAATACCTTCGGGACTAGTCAAGGTTCCGGATACCAGCGCACCAATTCCATGCAAAGTCTGTGGGAATACCAACCATCCCTCGGCGGGTCGTTGCTCAGCGTGCCATGCCGAATTGAAACCAACTGGTGAGTCAGAAGTGTCACGGGCAATGGGATCGTAAGACGATAAATAATTCAAAGCAGAATTTATTAGCACTTGAACGCCGCAACAGATCGTCACAACATGGCCATAGATAAACCATCTCTTTCTCTCCCGCAGAAAATCAGGCAACAGATCGTGACCGTGCTTCACTCAGGTAGTGGTGCAAATGAGCGGCCATACCTGAAGAAGAACAACGAAAGCAATGTTCCCGGTCTGTATATCATCGGCGATCTGGCCGGCGCTCCGGTCATCAAGTACGCAATGGCTCAGGGCTATGACGTCATCGAATATATTGCATCCTTGCCTGGTGCAATCGGTGAAGGCGATGAGGATCTGCACGATTTGGTTATCATTGGCGCCGGTGCAGCCGGTTTGAACGCAGCCTTGCAAGCACAAGAGCGAGGCATGCGGTATGTCCTGCTCGAAAAAGAACGGATCGCAAACACCATCGAAAATTTTCCCGAGGGCAAATGGGTGTACGCAGAGCCAGATCAGAGTCCTCCGAAAGGAAAACTCTGGCTTGATGGAGCCACCAAGGAAGATCTGCTGAAGCGGTGGCAACAAATCATGACGGATAACAAGCTGAACGTCCGGTTGATGGAGGGAGTGCAGAAGTGTGAGAAAAAAAATGGTGTTTTCCATGTCACTACGCCGAAGGGAGTCTATCGGTCCAAGCGGTTGATACTGGCGACCGGTCAGCGGGGTAATCCCCGGAAGCTGAAGGTGAAGGGGGAGGAGAGGGAGCATGTCTATCATCGCTTGTACTCGCCTCGCAAATACAAAAATGAAAACATCATTATAGCCGGAGGCGGCAACAGCGCCATCGAAGCAGCAATTACGTTGAGCGAACAAAACAAGGTGCATCTCTCCTACCGTGGAAGCGAATTCAGCCGCATCTTTAAGGACAATGAGAGAAAACTAAACGAGGCTATTGCAGCAGGAAGAATCGAACCGCTTCTCAACTCCAACGTCACTGAATTCGGAGAGCATGAAGCGACACTCACGATCAATCGGGGCGCGGAAGACGAGGTGAGACAATTGCCTTACAACCACGCGTTCGTATTAGTCGGCGCTGATGTACCGAGGGAGTTTCTCAAGTCGCTCGGACTGAAGATGGAGAATGAATGGGAGGGGAGTATTCTTAGAAGCCTCGCAATGACGCTGCTGGGCTTCGTCGGTGTCTGGATTTACGGTTCTCATAGTGGTGGTCATGCAGATATTTTTGGAATTGACCTGTCGGTGATCCCCGCATGGACGGCCGCGTTGCTGTGGGCTCTCTCTCTCGGTGGTTTGGTCCGGTTCGGAGTCAAGGGGGATCGGTTTGCATGGCTGGGCCTCTCTTTGTTCGTCTGGTATACGGTGTACGGGGCGAAGCTCGGTAACGGACAGGAGTTCTGGCCATACAAGGATTGGGGGTACAAGTTCCTCTCGTTCTTCGATCGTCCCTGGTCGTTCTGGTACACCGTGATGTACACGGCTCTCATGACTATTTTCGGGCTGCAAGCGATCAAGCGCTGGGGACTCGACAGGAAGGATAAATTTCAGATCTGGCGTTATGTGAGTCTGCTGAGTTTTCAGTGGATCTTCTTTTTCCTCATTCCGGAATATCTCTTTCAGACTGCGGTGCAATACCAGTGGGTCGGAGAAAAACTCGCCACAGATCCAACATTTGCCGATCAGGCTTGGCGCAGTTATGGCTTAGTGTATGCGTGGCCGCTTTTCTTTTACACCTTCTTCTATAATCCGCATCAGGTCTGGGTTGTATGGGGGGTGCTTCTCACTTTTGTTATCATCCCAATCTTAGTTCTCTTTCAGGGCAAGCGGTATTGTTCCTGGATTTGCGGATGCGGGGGTTTGGCCGAAACGTTCGGAGACCGGTGGAGACACCTCGCTCCGAAGGGGAAATCGTCGATCAAGTGGGAATGGATGAGCTATGCAGTGCTGGGCGTCGCTGCCGTCGTTACTCTGTTTGTTTTGATCAAAGATACCTACAACGCATTTGCCGGTCCGGCGGAACTCGGCATACGGCTGTACAGGTTGTACGCTGATGTCTGGCTCGTGGGTATTCTGCCGGTAACACTCTACCCGTTTCTTGGAGGCAAAGTCTGGTGTCGGTACTGGTGTCCGTTGGCGAAACTGATGAACATCCAATCCAGCTTCTTTGCGAAAATGAAATGGAGCAGGTTCAAGATCACTGCGAACGACAAGTGCATTGGCTGCAACGAATGCTCGCGCAACTGTCAGGTTGGTATTGATGTAATGAGTTATGCGCTCAAGCAGGAAGTACTCGATAACAAAACCAGCTCATGCATCGGCTGTGGCATATGTGTCAGCGTCTGTCCGATGGATACACTGAGTTTTGGAACGGACAAAGGAAACGGGCACAGCGCGCAGGTGAACCTCATAAGTGCAGATGGTAAAATACTCGCCTGAGGTTTCGCCCGAAAAAATGCCAGAGCCACCAGGCCAACCTTCCGC
>CAYPVN010000123.1:0-1926 GCA_964414155.1 uncultured Chitinophagales bacterium | reverse complement strand
CTTGGCAACGCGTCCGAATCAAACCGCCTGTCACTGAAAATAATCGGTGAATCAAGCGCGGGAAATCCGTTCCGGAAGAAGCTGAAGAGTGGCTGCGCAGTTCGCGTGATGACGGGCGGGATGATTCCAACAGGAGCGGATGCGGTCGTTCCGATTGAAGCCACAAATGCAAATGGTGGCGGGAGCGTTCTTGTTGCGAGCCCGGTACAATCAGGACAGCATATTCGGCTGGCGGGTGAGGATATACGGCGCGGCGAGACAATTTTGGAGCGGGGCACGGTGATCGGTCCACCCCAACTTGGTGTACTTGCTTCGCTCGGACACACCAAAGTACCCGTGTTCCGCAAACCGCTCGTACGTATCCTGGCCACGGGTGACGAATTGGTTGATGTGAATAGGAATCCAAAAGAGGGACAAATCCGGAACAGCAGTACAGAGACACTGGCTGCTTATGCCGCGCAAGAGGGAGGCGAGCCTGATTCCCTCGGCATTGTCCCCGACAAGCGCAGGCGGCTCAAGAGTAGGATCAAGGAAGGGCTCGATGGAGATATCCTGCTGATTACTGGCGGAGTCTCGGTCGGAAAATATGATTACGTTAAGGAAGTTCTCGAAGAGCTTGGCGTTGAGATCAAGTTCTGGAAGGTCAATATCAAACCGGGAAGGCCTCTGGTATTCGGTCAGTTCAAGAGGACGCTTGTGTTTGGCCTCCCGGGCAATCCCGTATCGACGAGTGTGACATTCCTTCAGTTCGTCCGTCCTGCATTGCACAAGATGGGAGGGAGGGCTCCGTCCCCGCCATTGAGCATTCACGCGTTGATTGACCATGATTTTTCCAAGTCGGATGGCAAAAGGCATTATGTTCGGTGTATTGTGGAATCAATTGATGGTCAATTGCGGGCCCGGTCAACTGGAACGCAAAGCTCCGGTGTGATGAGCTCCATGTCCAAAGCAAACGCACTCATGATTATTCCAGAAGATGTCACTCATCTTCAGCAAGGGGATTCCGTTCAAGTGGAGATGTTCTAATCCCCAATCATTCACAAGACACTTCCTCAAACCATGCGTGATGTATCCAGCAAAGCGAACACATTGAGGACTGCAAAAGGCCTTGCCGTGCTTCGCTGTCTTCCGCAAACGATTGCAGCTATTCGTTCCGGTAATGTACCCAAAGCCGATCCGCTCAGTGTGGCGAGGGTCGCGGGTATTCAGGCGGCGAAGAATACGAGCTTGCTGATTCCGTACTGCCATCAGGTGCCGCTCGATTTTGTTGCCGTGGATATCGAGCTTCACAACGATTCGATACAGATCCAAACAGAAGTAAAGGCAGTCTGGAAAACCGGAGTTGAGATGGAAGCTCTCTCTGCTGCCTCTGCGGCAGCCCTGACGCTGTACGACATGCTGAAGATCATCGATGACACGATGGAAATAGTTTCCGTCCGACTGATGGAGAAGAAAGGCGGCAAGAGCGATCCCACTCGTGTTGATGTCTCCGGACTGAAAGCTGCCGTGCTCGTCATGTCCGACAAAGGTTCCAGAGGCGAGAGGGAAGATCGCTCTGGAACAATCATCAAAGAACATCTCACTTCAACCGGCATTACTGTTGCCGGGTACAAGATTATTCCCGATGATGCAGCGACAATTGAGAGAGAGATCCGTGCCTTCTGCGATGAAACGAAAGTGGATTTGATCTTGACGACGGGGGGAACAGGTGTCGGGCCGAGAGACGTGACGCCTGAGGTGACTTCAAAACTTCTAGAGCGGGAACTTCCGGGAATCAGCGAGCGACTGCGCTCGCACGGTCAGGAACGGACACGATACTCGATGCTCTCCCGAGGAGTTGCAGGAACCAGAGGCAAGACTTTGATTATCAATCTTCCGGGTTCACCTGCCGGTGTGCGGGATGCGTTGGACGTGTTGTTTCCCTGG
>CAYPVN010000122.1:1352-5740 GCA_964414155.1 uncultured Chitinophagales bacterium | reverse complement strand
TCACTTGAAATGGGAGGGAAGAATCCCACCATTATTTTTGCAGACTCCGCACAGAACAAATACGAAGATATGATGCGGACAACACTTCGTTCGTCATTCTCCAACCAGGGAGAGATTTGCCTGTGCGGCTCGCGTATATTCATCGAGCGCCCGCTGTATGCCAGATTCAGGAATGAATTTGTAGCCCGCACGAACCGGTTGGTTGTGGGGGATCCTCTCGATGACCAGAGTCAGCTCGGTGCAGTGGTATCGCGCCAACACATGGAAAAAATCCTGTCGTACATAGCACTGGCTAAACAAGAAGGCGGCACTATCTTGTGTGGAGGGGAGCGCATCATGTTGAAAGGGAGATGCGCGAACGGCTGGTTTGTAGCGCCGACGGTTATCGAAGGGCTGTCTCATGATTGCAGAACGAACCAGGAAGAAATCTTCGGGCCCGTGGTGACGTTGATCCCCTTCGATACAGAGGAGGAAGTGCTGGCGTATGCCAACAGCACGCAGTACGGACTTGCCGCGATCATCTGGACCAATGATCTTACGAGAGCGCATCGTGTTGCAGCGCGGATTCAATCAGGTATTGTGTGGGTCAATTGCTGGATGTTGCGCGACCTGCGGACGCCGTTTGGAGGGATGAAAAATTCGGGCTTGGGAAGAGAGGGGGGGCTTGAAGCGTTACGGTTCTTTACCGAGCCGAAGAATGTGTGTGTGAAGTTGTAAGAACAGTTTATGGAGTTCATGGAGTTGAATGAAGATTCTGTGATATCATCGAAGGCACCAGAACCGGTTGGGCCATACCCCCATGCGCGGAGAGTAGGTAGCCTGTTGTTTCTTTCCGGAATAGGCCCGCGGGAACGAGGAGCTACAAAGATCCCCGGTGTGGAGCTCGATGAGAGGGGAAACATCACCTCGTACGATATTGAGGCTCAATGTCGGTCGGTATTCAAAAATGTTCGCCTCGTCCTTGAAGAAGCCGGGTCAAGTTGGGACAAGATTGTGGATGTGACGGTGTTTCTCACAAACATGAAGAGGGATTTTGCAACATTCAACCGGATCTACGGGGAGTACTTCAAAGAAAACCAGCCATGCCGAACAACTGTTGAAGTAAATGCCTTGCCGACGCCGATCGCGATCGAGTTGAAGGTAATAGCTGTTATAGCAGATAGTCGATAGTCTGTTAGTCGAGAGTCAGAAGAGTTCATGGCAAAGTTTGAGCGCTTTGAGGATATTGTGGCGTGGCAGAAAACTCGGGGTCTTGTTGGTGATGTTTACTCTGCAACAAACAACGCCCGATTCAATAAAGATTTCGGTCTCAAGGATCAGATCCGGCGAGCGTCAGTCTCTGTCATGCTCAATATTGCAGAAGGATTTGCGCGGCGCGGTGACAAGCAGTTCGTTCAATTTCTTCACGTTGCACAAGGCTCGTTAGCGGAAGTTCAATCTGCATCGTACATTGCACTTGATCAGAAATACATTGACGATGGGTCATTTGGGCGACTCCATGAACACTGCTCTGAAATCTCAAAGATGCTCTCGGGACTTATCAGGTATTTGCGTTCTCATGTTTGACTATGGACTAACAGACTAAAGACTGACAGACTAAGACACGGAGGTTCATATGGCTCTGACTCCCCCAATAAATTTTAAATCGTGGATTGACGAACACCGTCGTCTCCTCAAACCGCCAGTTGGCAACAAGATGGTGTACGAGGATTCGGATTTCATCATCATGGTTGTCGGTGGCCCGAATGCCCGCAAAGACTATCACTACGACGAAGGCGAGGAGTTCTTCTACCAATTGGAAGGTGACATCACGCTGAAAGTCGTTGAAGACGGCGTACCCAAGGATATCCGGATCCGCCAGGGTGAAATTTTCTTGTTGCCGCCGAAGGTTCCCCATTCGCCACAACGTCCGGCTAACACGATTGGACTGGTGATCGAACGAAAGCGCACGCCAGGTGAAACGGACGGCTTCCTCTGGTTCTGCGAGAAATGCGGTAACAAGCTGTACGAGGAGTATATGCAGCTCACAAATATTGTTACCCAGCTGCCACCGATCTTCGACCGCTTCTATAGTAATGCAGACCACTGCACATGCAAAAAGTGCGGAACGAAAATGGAGCGGCCACCGAAACCTGCCTGACACATACTGAACGACGAATCCAGCTGAATCCATGATCGATATCCATACGCACATACTTCCGAAGGAACTCCCCGACTTCAAGGCGAAGTATGGCTACGGCGGTTTTGTCAACCTCGAGCATCAGAAGCCCGGCTGCGCACGGATGTTGATCGACGGGAAATACTTCCGCGAGGTGGAGGAGAATCTATGGGATCCGGGAGTGCGTATCCGCGACTGCGATCACAATGGCGTGGCGATGCAGGTTCTTTCGACCGTGCCCGTGATGTTCAGCTACTGGGCAAAGCCGGCCGACGCTCTGGATCTTTCGAGGACCATCAACGATCATATCGCCGGCGTTGTGGCGCAGTATCCGAAGCGGTTTTCGGGCTTGGGGACAATCCCGATGCAAGCCCCGGAACTGGCCGTGAAAGAGCTCGAACGCTGTGTCAAGGAACTTGGACTCGCAGGGGTTGAAATCGGTTCACATGTGAACTCCTGGAATCTCGATGACGAGCACCTGTTCCCTGTCTTCCACGCGGCAGAGGAAATTGGCGCTGCGGTCTTCATCCATCCGTGGGATATGATGGGAAAGGACCGGATGCCGAACTACTGGCTTCCGTGGATCGTTGGCATGCCCGCGGAAGTATCTCTTGCCATCTGCTCGATGATCTTCGGCGGCGTGTTTGAACGGTTGCCGAAGCTGCGTGTCGCCTTTGCTCACGGCGGTGGTTCTTTTCCCGGAACAATCGGCCGAATCGAGCGGGGGTTCATCGCGCGGCCGGACCTCTGCGCGGTTGACAATGATGTTAACCCCCGGGAATATCTCGGGAAGTTTTACGTTGATTCGCTCACACACGACCCGGTCATGCTCAGGTATTTGATCGACCTGGTCGGCGAAGAGCGGATTGCCTTCGGCTCAGATTATCCATTCCCTCTTGGAGAAGCACAACCCGGCGCAATGATTTCGTCAATGGCCGGCCTCAGTGCAACAACACGACAACGACTACTCAGCGGCACAGCATTAGAGTGGCTGGGATGAAGAAGGGGTTTGACCAGTGACTACCTTTGGCGACAATAAGTCCTTTGGTATCGAACAAGACGCCCAAGATCCTCTTAAGGAATATCGCTCTCTTTTTCACGTTCCCGAACAAAAAGATGGTAATGACGCCATCTACCTCTGCGGTCATTCGCTTGGACTCCAGCCGAAATCCGTAAAGCAGTACGTGGAACAGGAGCTCGCCGATTGGGCCAGACTTGGGGTTGAAGGGCATTTCCACGCGAAGCATCCCTGGATGCCCTATCATGAATTGCTGACCGGGCAAACGGCGAGACTCGTCGGTGCAAGGCCGATTGAAGTTGTCGTGATGAACAGCCTCACCGTCAATCTTCATCTCATGATGGTCTCGTTCTACCGGCCCACCCCCGCACGTCACAAGGTTGTCATCGAGGCCAATGCTTTTCCTTCCGACCAATATGCTGCGAAGTCGCAAATCAGGTTTCATGGGTTTGATCCTGAAGATGCACTCGTTGAGCTGCAACCACGAGAGGGAGAAGCGTTCATCAGGACGGATGATATCGAGGCGTATCTCGCGCGCGAGGGGAAATCTGTTGCGCTCATCATGCTGGGAGGTGTGAACTACTACTCCGGCCAGGCATTCGAGATGGAACGTATCACGCGCGCGGGGCATTCGCACGGATGCATAGTGAGTTTCGATCTTGCTCATGCCGCTGGCAACATTCCGCTGAAGCTGCATGATTGGGATGTGGACTTTGCCGCTTGGTGTTCCTACAAGTACCTCAACGCGGGGCCAGGAAGTACCGCCGGATGTTTTGTTCATGAACGCCACGCACACTCGTCGGATTTGCCGCGCTTCTCGGGATGGTGGGGCACCAATAAGACAGAGCGGTTCTTGATGGGACCGGTTTTCGATCCAATTCCTGGAGCCGAGGGGTGGCAGGTAAGCAATCCGCCCATCCTGCCGCTTGCCGCATTGCGTGCTTCGATGGATATCTTCGACGATGTGGGTATGGAGAAGATCAGAGCGAAGAGTGAGTTGTTGACCGGATATCTTGAGTTCCTTCTTGATCACCACGCCCAACCGGATATTTCCGTCATCACCCCCCGCGATCCAAGGCAGCGTGGCGCGCAGCTTTCGATTCGTGTAGCATCACATGGCAAGGCGATTCACGAGACATTGACCAGGAATGGGGTAGTATGTGATTGGCGTGAGCCGGATGTCATCCGGGTTGCACCCATCGCTCTTTACAA
>CAYPVN010000122.1:0-1252 GCA_964414155.1 uncultured Chitinophagales bacterium | reverse complement strand
TATGTGATTGGCGTGAGCCGGATGTCATCCGGGTTGCACCCATCGCTCTTTACAATACTTTCACCGAAGTATTTGATTTTATTCAGATTCTCATGAAGGCGTAGATACAAACAGTCCCCGACCATGTCCCGTCTCCCTTCTCCCGTCTCCGGTCTCCATCACGTCACTCTTATTGGCGCTGGTCTCGCAGGCTCTCTCCTTTCTCTGTATCTAGCGCGTCGCGGCTTTGCTGTTGACATCTACGAGCGCCGGTCCGACATGCGCAAAGCCCAGATCGGCGGAGGCCGTTCAATCAACCTTGCGCTCTCGATGCGTGGCATCCATGCACTAAAGGATGTGGGGCTTCATGAGCAGATCATGAAGATCGCCATTCCGATGAAAGGGCGGATGATTCATTCGCCTGCCGGCGAGCTGGCATTTCAACGGTACGGAAAGGACGATACAGAGGTCATCTACGCAACGTCGAGGAGTGAGCTGAATATCGCACTGATGAACGCGGCGGAAGAGCAGAGCAACGTCCGGATTCATTTCAACCAACGGTGTAGTGGAATGAATGTCGAGACGGGCGAGATCACCCTCGTTGACGAATCATCCGGAAGCTCCACGACCGTTCAGACCAGCACTGTCATCGGTACCGACGGTTCGGCCTCGGCGATTCGGACGGCGATGGGAGATTCGATCGCCTTTGACTTTTCAGAGCAGTATCTTGAGTATGGCTACAAGGAGCTGATCATTCCCGCAGGGGCTGAAGGAAAATTTCTTCTGGAGAAGAATTCCTTGCACATCTGGCCGCGAGGTACGTACATGCTCATCGCCCTTCCAAATATTGACGGGAGCTTTACCTGCACGTTCTTTTTTCCGTTTGAAGGAGACGTCAGCTTTGCGAGCCTCGACAGTGAAGAGAAGGTATTGGAGTTCTTCCGACAGCAGTTTCCGGATGCCGTGGCGTTGATGCCGGGCTTGCTCGAGGACTACTTCGCCAACCCGACCGGCTCAATGGTAACAATCACATGCAGTCCATGGCATGTCGGCGGGAGGGTTTCGTTGCTCGGCGACGCGGCTCATGCGATCGTTCCGTTCTTCGGGCAGGGGATGAATTGCGCGTTCGAGGATTGCACGGTGCTTGATGAAATCATCGGTAGGAAGGGAGAAGGCTTGCCCGCCGAAGCGATAGCGCAGGCGGGGAGAAGGGTGAAGGGTGAGAGGAGTATGGAATGGGAAAGAGTGTTCCGGGAATTTGAACGCCAGCGAA
>CAYPVN010000121.1:3092-5767 GCA_964414155.1 uncultured Chitinophagales bacterium | reverse complement strand
GCGAAAATAAATTCGATGATCCCACATGCGAATAAACAACTGCTCTTTTTGAGTTGCCTTCTGTGAGTATCGAATGGCACGGGAAATATCCGCGTGTGCCGCCGATTCGTTGAGTGTCCCGGCATTCAGCATGGCAAGGCGACCCCATGCCATCGCGAAGATCGAGTCTGCTTCCAGTGAGCGCTCATACGCCTGCTTTGCTTCATTATAATAGAATTTCTGCCAAAGACTGACTCCCTCTTCATAGGCACGCAGGGCGGCCGCCGAGTGAGTGCTCAGCTTTTGCTGTTCGGAACATCCTGATAAAGCGGCCGCCAGAATCACCGCAATAATAATTGTCTGATGTTTCAAGGGGCGAATCCCTAGCCAGTTCATAATCAATGTTATGCAAGTATACGAAATTTACTTGAAAATGTTGGCATGTTCAGATCGATCCTGCCCTCATCATTGTCTTGATTTTTGTCACCACCATGTCGATTGCTACAACATTCTCAGACCCACGGGGGATGATCACATCAGCCCAATGCTTGCTCGGCTCCACAAACTCCAGATGCATCGGTTTCACGGTCTCTACATACTGCGCCATCACTGAATCGATAGAGCGGCCCCGCTCCACAATGTCACGCCGGATTCGCCGCAACAGGCGCTCGTCCGCATCGGCATCGATGAAGATCTTGATATCCATTTGATCGCGGAGCCTCTTATCCACGAAGATCAAGATCCCCTCTATGATTATGATCTCCTTTGGCGCAAGACGTCGTGCTGAATCCAGACGCTTGTGCGTCGTGAAATTGTACATAGGCTGCTCGACCGGCCTGCCCCGACAGAGTTCACCGACATGCCGTATCAACAACTCTGTTTCGAGTGAGTCAGGATGGTCGAAGTTGATCTCAGCCGGCGTCAAACCTCGATATTGACTCAGATCCTTATAGTATGAATCATGTTGAATGACGACAACGCGATCCTTCTCAAGACGGTCGAGAATCGCATTCGTGACCGAGGTTTTGCCTGAGCCTGTACCTCCGGCGATACCGATGACGAGTGGTTTCATTTCTTTGCTTGCGCTGTTTACTGTCACAGAAACCCGGAACGGGCAGCCGAAACATGATACGGCCTCCCGGTAAGATTGTCAACTGAGTCCACACGTTTTCCCGGAATGTAACGGAAGGTTATTTTCTTTTCCGAAGTTGAGGAGTGTACAGATTGTACTTGCGAATGCGATATCGCAGATTCTGTTCGGTCAGACCAAGCAGACGTGCTGTCTTCGCGAGATTATTTTTGCAACGAGCCATGGTGCGCTGGATCAGCGCTTTCTCCACTGAACCCAAGAGTTCTTCCAACCGGATTGATTTTGCCATCTGAAGTGTCTCGATGCTTTCGTGTACTTTTTCCACTTCATCAAGCAAGCTCGTCGTGAGATCTACTGTAGCGTTACGCGAGCGGCGAGCGGCTTCCTCAAGTACCGCACTCAGTTCCAGCACATTATCGCGCCACGGACGCTGCTTCATCGCGGTTAAAGAATCGTCTCCTATCACTAACCGGCGCCGCCCGCGTTCGGTTGAGATTCGCTTGAGGATAGAGCTGGCGATACCCGCAAGTTCATCACCTCGTTCCCGCAGCGGTGGGACGGTGACATGATGAAACCGGTGGACAAATCCATCCAGCGACTCGACGAGGAATCTCTTATTGAGAAGTTCATGCCGGAGAATACACGTGGAAAAGATTACTCGTGTTTTCGGTTCTAAAGACGTTTCGCTTGTGTCATTCTGAATGAGAAAGCGCGCAATACGCGTTTGGGTGATCAGCGAGAACTCATCCACGTGGCTGACAAAGAGCGTGGATCGGGTATCCAGACAGGGAATTCGCTTCCCCAGCATTCCCTCAGCTCTGTTTCTGTCTTCATTGAAGAGGATTGCCTTCAATTCTCCATCGCCCGTAGACGGTGTAATCTCAACGAACTCGCCTGATCGCGTATGTGAGCTCTTTTTATGCAGCATTTCCGCGTAGTAACGCTTACCCGCACCCGGCTCCCCCTCAAGAAGCACCCATTCCTTTGATTGAGCAAGCTGCAGGATCTTCTCCTCGATGTTCCCAGACTGTTCTGTCGAAAGCAGAACAAGCGGCTTCGCTTGCTGGATACTTCCAGAATCGTTTGCTGGATTCAACCCGCAATCGGGCAGTTCAATCGATGATGACGAGCTACCATTTCTGTGGTTTCTTCTGGATGTTTGCATTGTGGATACTTTTTGCTCTGATTCAATCAAGGAAGGATGGTAATGCGGGTCGTCAAGTGGGTGGAACATTGCGAGCCGCTTGCTTTGTATTTGTAATGTAGCGAAGTACCGTCAACATGTCAACCAGTTCTGCGTAAAAACATCGCGCCACAGTGAAGGGCGGCTCGCCGCTCAGACGGTTGCCACTGCCTTCTTGATCCTGTCAATGGCCAATTCAATATTCTCAACCGAGTTGGCGTATGAAAAACGGAGATATCCTTCCCCGAAGGCACCGAATGCAGTACCGGAAAGGCAAGCAACTCCCGTTTTATTAAGGAGATAATCAGCCAGGTCGCGCGACGACTTCCCTGTGCCGGTAATATTTGGAAAGACATAGAACGCCCCGAGCGGTTTCAGGCAGCGAAATCCCGGGATGGTATTCAACCCATCAACAATAACATC
>CAYPVN010000121.1:0-2992 GCA_964414155.1 uncultured Chitinophagales bacterium | reverse complement strand
TCGAACCCATCATACAGAATCCGGCTGTAGATTTCGTCTGCAAGCACGATCAAGTCATGTTCCACCGCCAGCCCCGCAATCTGCCTCAGGTCGTCCTTCGTAAGGATGCCCCCCGTAGGATTATGCGGGGAGTTGATGATGAGCATTCTTGTTCTTGAGGTAATGAGTTTTTTCAAGTCGTCGATACGGAACCGGAAGTCCTGATCTTCATGCAGGCGAAGGGGCACCGGTTTCCCCCCGATGAAATTGATGACAGATTCATAAATTGGAAAACCGGGGTTTGGATAGATGACTTCATCACCTTCATCGACACATGCGAGTATGAGGAAAAACATGATCGGCTTGGCGCCCGGTGTTACAACAACCTGGTTGGGCGAATACGTGACGCGGCGTGTTCTCGACACATACTCGGCGATTGTTTTCCTGAAATCGGGTAACCCTGCTGCAGGGCCGTAATGCGTGTAGCCCGAGTCCAGCGCCTTCTTTGCCGCTTCACGGATGTTCTTTGGCGTATCAAAGTCGGGTTCGCCGATCTCCAGATGAATTACATGTTTACCCTGAGCTTCGAGCGCCTTTGCCTTCACTAGAACCTCGAAGGCAGTCTCCGTACCGAGTTTTTGCATTCGTTTCGCAATATGCATGACAATCTGCTCTGTTTTGAATTGGGATTCTTATGGAAGGACAGTATGAAGGATGTCAACTTATGGAGAAGTACACCGTTCTGAGCTCATGCCGATATCCTCATTCAAATTAACAAAAATAAAATCGAGTGGCAAGTGGAAGTTGTTCTTAGGTCAATCCCGTCGCCCCTAAAAAAAAGAACGTTCCGCTTGTACGCGGAACGTTCTGGCTTGTTCACAGTCCGAGAGCTTACTTCTGGACGTGAAACTCAATGCGTCTATTCTGCGCCCGACCTTCAGGGGTATCATTAGTTGCAATCGGGTCACGTTTTCCTTTGCCAACCGCCGTCATGCGTTTGGAGGGAATCCCTTTCTTCACCAGCCACTTTTGCACAGCCTGTGCGCGACGCAGCGAAAGTCCATCGTTAAGCGCATCGCTCCCGACGTTATCGGTGTATCCTGCAATCTCCACAACAACATCAGGGTTTGCAACCATTGCAATAAATGCCTTCTCAAGAGTTGTCTCGGATTCCTTGGTCAGAACGGCACTCCCCGTTGCAAAATTCACTCCCTCAAGGACGACCGTTTTTCCCTTTTCAAGAATTATCGTCTCCTTAAGGATATCGTCCTTCGAGTCAAGGGGATTGGTTTTCCGTTGGACTTCAGCCCCGTCGTTGACCCCACCTCCGTCTGTGTCCACTCTAAGAGGATCTGTCTTGTATTTCTTGACTTCATCACTATCGGAAAGACCGTCACCGTCCGTATCGACCTTTGTCGGATCCGTCTTGTATGTTTGAACTTCATCCCAGTCCGAGAGGCCATCGCCATCTGTATCGACTTTCAGCGGATCCGATTTGTATTTCATGACCTCATCCCCGTCCGAAAGCGCATCGCCATCCGTATCAATCCGCAGGGGGTCGGTCTTGTACTTCAACACCTCGTCCCCATCCGAGAGACCATCGCCATCCGTATCCTTATTGGTCGGGCTTGTCTTGTACTTCAACGCCTCATCGCCATCGGAGAGGCCGTCGCCGTCGGAATCCGTCTTTAATGGGTCACTCTTATAACGATATATCTCTTCACCATCCTTAAGGCCATCGCCGTCGGAGTCGGCACTGCTCGGATTTGTGCCGAGCCTTTCCTCTTCACCGTTCGAAAGGCCGTCGCCATCATTATCATCGGACGGACTGCTGCCGAGGTAAATGTTCATGCCAATCCTGGCCGACGCGTAACTATCGGGAACGTTATCCGAGCGCGTGTCAGTTACATCATTGAGAAGCCTGAAGCCAAGGTCAAGGCCGAGAGATACCTTCTTGGTTGCGAACGACTCGAACCCAATGCCTACGGGAATCATCACAGAAGTACGGAGGTCATCATTCGGTATCGATTTTCCGAGTCCATCTTTACGCTTGTAGAACATCGCGCCGCCACCGACGTAGAGATACGGCGAAAATGCTCTGCCAGGTGCCAGATGGAACCACCCTATCAGTGCGGCGGGAATGGCCTCCACCTTCAAGTAGTCGTCGTGAAGAGAACTGAACTTGGGCGATTGCACCGCCTTTAATTCGGTGTATCCACCAACAATCCCAAGGGAAAAGGAGCGGCTTACACCGTAGCGCAGCTGAAGTTCCCCCTCGTGACCGATCTTGCGTTCGCTGAAATCATTAAACCACACGCTCCCCCCTCCTCGCAATCCCAAGGACCATTTCCCGTCAGTTGTCTGAGAATAGACCGTGCTTGAAAATAAAAATGCATGTATCAACACAAAAGCAACAATGCACTTTCTGTGCATGATGTTGTCCTCCTACTATGAACGGATCAATTCCTGCTTCGTTCACGCCGTACATCGACGTGTCATAACAACGAGAAGAAACTATTGGTTTCAACGTTAAAAGTCAAGGAGCTAAAGAGAATTTATCAGCGGATCTTCTAAGGCATTGATGATCAACGCAATCGCAGGGAAGGTACTTTCGTTGACATTCCGGCGAGAATTCCGTAGATTTATCACCCGCTTTGAAGATTGCCCCGTCGTCTAATGGGAAGACAGCAGACTCTGGATCTGCTTATCGAGGTTCGAATCCTTGCGGGGCAGCAGTTTTTGGATTGCGGATTTTGGATTTGAGATTTCGGATTAGCGGAAGCGAAATCTCAATTCAAAATCAACAATCCGCATTTCGAAATGTACTCTGGCCTTATCGTCTAACGGTTTAGGACGGAGCCCTCTCAAGGCTCAAATACGGGTTCGATTCCCGTTAAGGCTACTCCCAAAATGACAGAAGTTAGCAAGCGATAGCGCAGCTAACTTCTTTGTCATTTTGAGGATCCGCCATCTGTTTGGCGGATGGAACACCAAAGCTGGAAATACGGGTTCT
>CAYPVN010000120.1:1555-5830 GCA_964414155.1 uncultured Chitinophagales bacterium | reverse complement strand
TCGGCGCGCTCACTGCAATACCGGGTGTCGGGAGGAAATTGGCAGAACGGCTGGTGGTTGAGTTGCGTGACAAGATTTCCAAGGTTGAATCAACGGCAGCATTCCTCGGATCCGCTACGGAAGGACAGTCCAAAACACGCTTCGAGGCGTTGCTCGCATTGACTTCCCTCGGCTTCGGGCGACCTCTCGCAGAGAAGGCGCTTCGTTCCGCGTTGCAGCAACTGAATGGAAAAGATGCCTCCGTGGAAGAGCTTGTTAAGCTGGCATTGAAACAGACAGCGAAGTAATCCACAGGTCTTGCTTTATGCAGGACGTTTGAAATTCATCGGCTCTTATGTTACCTTGCAATCAATGCGCAAATCCGATAACACATCCCCCGAACGTATCGAAACGGAAGTAGAATTCGACCAGGCTCT
Organism: uncultured Chitinophagales bacterium; assembly: GCA_964414155.1. Taxonomy (GTDB): domain Bacteria; phylum Bacteroidota; class Ignavibacteria; order UBA10030; family UBA6906; genus CAYPVN01. The sequence continues at coordinate 5,414 of CAYPVN010000120.1, read as the reverse complement.
CCGACCTCTCTCCTTCGATGATTTCTTTGGCCAGGACAAGATAACCGAGAACCTCAAGATCTTCATTGCAGCAGCCGGACAGCGAAACGAGCCGCTTGATCATGTGCTGCTTACCGGCCCCCCGGGGCTGGGCAAAACCACGCTGGCGCATATCATTGCCAACCAGATGGGAACCAGAATCCGGGTTACATCCGGCCCCGTGCTGGACAAACCGGGCGATCTTGCAGGCATCCTGACAAACCTTGAAGAGGGCGACGTCCTTTTCATCGATGAAATCCACAGGCTTAATGCTGTCGTTGAAGAGTACCTCTATTCGGCCATGGAGGATTTCAAGCTGGATATCATGATCGATTCCGGGCCAAGTGCCCGAAGCATCCAGTTGACTCTTCCAAAATACACGCTCGTCGGCGCAACAACTCGGGCCGGACTTCTTTCAGCACCACTTCGTTCACGTTTCGGGATCAGCAACCGGTTGGACTATTATGTCACCGACGTGCTGTTCAAGATTATCATGCGTTCATCGAAGCTGCTTTCAGTGTCGATCGACGAGGAGGGCGCCTATGAAATTGCCCGTCGCTCGCGCGGCACGCCCCGCATCGCAAACCGGTTGGTGAAGCGCTGCCGCGACTTCGTTCAGGCCGACAAGAATCTCAAGGCTGCTAGGGGCAGAATAACCAAGGAAGTAGCTGCCTATTCTCTTCAGGCACTCGAAGTGGACGATCACGGCCTCGATGAGATGGATAAGCGAATTCTCCTCTGCATCATGGAAAAGTACGCTGGCGGTCCCGTTGGCCTCAACACGCTTGCAGTTGCCGTCGGTGAAGAGCCCGGCACGATCGAAGAAGTGTATGAACCCTATCTTATTCAAGAAGGGTTTATCAAACGAACGCCACGAGGCAGAGAGGCAACCGCGTTGGCTTATAAGCACTTCAAGTTGACCAGGACGGTTACCGGACAGCCTTCGCTATTCTCGTAGACCTCTTCGGAAAACAATGATTTGTCGGTAACCTGATGAACCACTCCACGAAGCGCACACTTATCGGTCAGCTTGAACGCAACGCTGATCTCTACAACAGCATGACCCGTGTTGTGCAGGAGAACAATATCCGTATCGGAAGACTGACGGGTATTGGAGCAGTCCAGAAAGCGAAGCTCGCTTACTACGATCAGAAACTCATGAAGTATAATGAAATTGAAGTAAGTGAGCCGATGGAGATTTTAGCATTAAATGGTAATATAAGTTTGAAAGATGACAAGCCGTTCGTTCACGCACATGTTGTTTTAGGGGATGAAAAGGGAAATGTGAGAGGCGGCCATCTGCTTCCCGGTGGTACTCCCATTTTCGCCTGTGAAGTGACAATCGAAGAATACGACGGCCCAGTGTTAGAACGCGGGATCGATAAGGGTACTGGCTTGACTCTCTGGCCGAAAGAAAGAACGCTGTAGTTTCCCCAACCGACCACCCCTGTCTCCCTCCTTAACTTAAGGAGGGGATGAAGGGGAGGTTCGACTGAAAAACCAAACATAGGTGTTGACAATGCCACTCGATAAAGACCTCCAATCGATTCAGGAAGTGCGGGAGTTGCTGCAAAAAGCAAAAGCCGCACAACTTGAGCTCCGCAACTACTCGCAGGAGCAAGTCGATAGAATTGTAAAAGCAATGGCTGATGCTGGATATGCGGAGGCGGCGCGGCTGGGCCGGCTTGCTTCGGAGGAAACCGGGTTTGGGAAACCCGAGGATAAGCAGAAGAAAAACGAGTTCGCCACCAGGCGCGTGTGGGAGTCAATCAAGGATCTGAAAACTGTTGGTGTGATTGCTGAAGACAAGGAGAAAAAAGTCCTAACCATTGGCGAACCGATGGGTGTGGTTGCCGCGCTTATTCCATCTACAAATCCCACCTCCACAGTGATGTTCAAAGCGATCATCTCGGTAAAGGCAAGGAACGCTGTTGTCGCCAGCCCTCATCCGCGTGCGACACAGTGCACCAACGAGGCGATGAACGTAATCCGTGATGCAGCAGAAAAGGCTGGCGCGCCGAAGCATTTGATGGCGTGTCTGTCATCTCCCACGATCGAAGGGACAACCGAGTTAATGCGCCACAAGTTGACCGCCGTCATCCTTGCGACCGGAAGCAACCCGATGGTGAAGGCAGCGTACAGTTCCGGCAAACCCGCATACGGGGTTGGTTCGGGCAACGTCCCCGCCTTTATCGAGCGGACCGCAAACGTCACCAAGGCCGTCGCCGATGTCATCTCGGGCAAGCAGTTTGACTACGGAGTGCTCTGCTCAACAGAATCTGCACTGGTCTGCGACGCGCCGGTCAAGAACGCTGTCGTTGAGGAATGCAAACGCCGTGGTGCATACTTCGTTGCGGGTGAAGAGAAAGAAAAGCTCTCACGACTCATGTTCGACCAGCGCGGCGCCATCAACCCGAACATGGTCGGCAAATCTCCGGCATTCATTGCGCAGAAAGCGGGGATCACCGTCCCATCAAGCACAACAGTACTCATTGCAGAGTTGCAGGGTGTAGGTCGTGAGTATCCCCTATCGCGTGAGAAGCTTTCCCCCGTTCTTTCCTTCTACACGGAAGACGGGTGGCGGGATGCCTGCCATCGCTGCATCGAGTTGCTCGAGTTCGGCGGCATTGGCCACACGCTCGTTATCCATTCCAAAGACAATGACATTATCATGAAGTTTGCGCTGGAGAAGCCGGCGTTCCGAATACTGGTTAACACGCAGGCCGCGCTCGGTGCCGTCGGCTACACCAACGGTCTCGATCCGTCGATGACACTCGGTCCCGGGACGTGGGGCGGATCGATCATTTCGGATAACGTCACGGCGCGGCATTTGATGAACTATAAACGACTCGCATTCGAAACACATCCAATCAATCCCGATTCAGGTCAGGTCCGAAGCACCGAGCCGTCAACCAGGGCAGCAACTCAAAAGCCCTCCGGATCCTGGATGGATGAGATCGACAAGCGGATTATTCTGAAGGCGGGAAATTCGCCCGTGTGGAAAAAACAGGAACCTCAAACACAATCCAAACACTCGGCGTTTGGGTCCGGCCTTTCAGCAGAGGATGTCGATCGTATAGTCAGTTCATTCTCGAAGGAGCTCAAGTGACGGCGTAGCCCGTTCTTACCGGTCTATGATCCTGCCTACGTGCAGAAGTTCCTTCTTCACCCGCTCATCTCACTAATATTCGAGGAGGATAGTCATGTCAATGATCCAGGAATTTAAAGCATTTGCAATGCGCGGAAATGTGGTGGATATGGCTGTTGGTATCATCATTGGTGGCGCATTTGGCAAGATCGTCAGTTCTATCGTTAAAGATGTCATCATGCCCCCCATTGGGTTGCTTCTCGGCGGGGTAGACTTCAGCAGCCTGGCTGTCACATTGAAGGGGGCTGTCGGAGAAACTGCGGCGGTGACCATCAACTACGGGATGTTCATTAATACCGTCATCGATTTTGTTATCATCGCCTTTGCGATTTTCATCATGATCCGAAGCATGAATAAGCTGAAGAAACCTCAGCCTGTCCCGGCTGCTGCACCAACAACGAAAGAATGCCCGGAATGTTTAATGACAATCCCGATCAAGGCAAGACGTTGCGGCCATTGCACAGCAAATCTGAAGTAGCTTTACACGCGTTACACGAGTCCAACAATTATCCGGGTGTGGTGATATTCACCGGACAATCCCGCTTGTTTCACATCTCTCGCTAAGGAAGAAAATGATGAAGAAAGTTCTGCTCTTATTCTTTGGTATCACGTTCAGTGTTTACGCGCAAGACAGCACGAAAGTACCCGATTGGGGATGGAAACACAGCCTTGTCAGCGGGCTTAACCTCACCC
>CAYPVN010000120.1:0-1455 GCA_964414155.1 uncultured Chitinophagales bacterium | reverse complement strand
AAAGTACCCGATTGGGGATGGAAACACAGCCTTGTCAGCGGGCTTAACCTCACCCAGGTGGCGTTTGCGGACTGGGCACAAGGCGGCGAGAACGCCCTCGCCTGGGCGCTCTCGCTTGAAGGCAAGTCTGTAAACGATCAGGAGAAGAACAACTGGTCGAACAGCTACAAGCTTGCGTTCGGCCAGGCCCGACTCGGCGGCCTGGGTTTGAGAAAAACCGATGACAAGATTGATCTCGAAACCATCCTCACTTACAAGCTTGGGACGTACGTCAATCCGTACGCTGCAGCTACGCTGAAATCTCAGTTTGCACAGGGGTACAAGTATGATGCTGCCGGGAACAAGATTCCCGTTTCAAAGTTCTTCGACCCGGGCTACCTCACCCAAAGTGTCGGCGCGGGTTACCAGCCGATGCCGGAAATCAAGACTCGCCTCGGTGCTGCACTTCGAGAAATCTTTACTTCGGAATTCACCGGTTATGCCGACGATCCAACAACGACCACGATTGAGAACACGAGAGTTGACGGAGGCCTGGAGTCGGTAACGGACGTGGAGTGGAAGATGGACGACAACATACTCTTTACCTCAAAACTCGAATTGTTCGCACCCTTCAAGAACATCGATGAGATTGTGATACGGAATGACAACACCATCGCCGCCGCGGTCAGCAAGTACATCGCGGTTAACCTGAACCTCCAGCTCATCAATGAAAAGCAGATTTCTCCGCGCACCCAGATCAAGCAGACGCTTGCCATCGGATTGAGGTACAGGCTACTCTGACTCGTGAGCAACCCGATGCGTCTTCGAAGACTTCCGAGGAGTTTTTACCTCCAACCGACCTTGAGAATCGCCCGTGAACTTCTTGGGAAGTATCTCATACGCCAAGACGGGAATCAGAGGCTTGTCGGTCGGATTGTTGAGACCGAAGCGTATTTGGGAGAAAAGGATCCCGCAAGCCACGCGTATCGAGGGATGACGAAACGCAACGAGGTGATGTTTCGAGAAGGGGGATGCCTGTACGTCTACTTTACATACGGAATGCACTTCTGTGCGAACGTTGTGACCGAACGTGAGGGCAAGAGTCGGGCAGTGTTGCTCAGAGCAATTGAACCCATTGCCGGAACCGAGGTAATGAGTAAGCGAAGAGGTCTTGCCGGAAGAAGCGTCGTCGATCTAACCAACGGCCCCGCGAAACTTTGCCAGGCGTATGGGATTGAACGACGACAAAATGGGGTGGATCTCTTAGGGTCGGAAATATGGATTGCTGAGAGCCGAACCGGGGCTCCTCAAATTCGAAGAGGAGTCTCTTCACGCATCGGCGTTACGGATGGCAGAAAACACAAGTGGCGGTTTTATGTGAAGGGCAATCCTTTCGTTTCAAAAGGAAAGCCTATAAGCGTCTAAGTCCTACGCTCTTGCTCACTTCAAGAGTAGCAGCTTCCTGTTTTCCACATA
>CAYPVN010000119.1:0-5876 GCA_964414155.1 uncultured Chitinophagales bacterium | reverse complement strand
AGATTGAAAAGGTGAAAGAAGGAACTGTCCGGCGCGCAAAGCTGTACTACCTGCGTGACCTTGCCGCGAAGGCAATCCGGCAAAAGACCAACGCGTAACAGTGTCTGTTCCGAAACGCCTCGGTATCTCTTCGCACCTCTACTGCACACCGCTGATACGTGCACTCCGGGGTGACGCAGCGTTCGACATCGTCGTTGATGCAACGACTTGGAACGCAATGCAACTGCGTGAGCAAATGCTCGACGCAGCTTTTTTATCCCCTATTGACTACGCGCGGGAGAGTTCCGAGTATAGCATTCTTTCCGGCATAGCCGTTTCCTCGAAACAGGCGACCGAGACGGTCGTGTTGCACTTCCGGGATGGCATCCGCAACATCAGCACGCTCGCTGTGGACCCATCATCAACTTCCGAAATTATCCTCGCGACGATTCTTCTCTGTGAAGAATTTGATGTCCGCCCTACACTCATTCCAGCCAGTGGTTCATTGGACGTGATGTTGCAAAAAGCGGAGGCCGCGCTCCTTGTCGGCAACGCGGCGCTGATGGAACCGGCTGCGAGTAAAAACAAACTCGACCTAATCGAAATGTGGAACGACATGACGGAGTTGCCGTATATCCACGGCGTCTGGTGCTGCAGGGAACGGGACCTGACTTCCGATATCGTCTTGAAACTACGCCACGCAAAGGATCAAGGGGTAGCAGCTCTTGCGGAAATCGGGCATGAAGAATCCACCGGTTCAAAAGAGCAACATCCGGCCGCCTCCATCACACGGTATCTCGAATCCTTCTCCTATGATTTCTCAGAGTCAGCACGGGACGGCCTGAGCGAGTTTCTCCGGTACGCATATTACCACGGCGTCCTTCCCGATGTTGCCGATCTTCATTTCTACGGTACCGAGCGTGGCCCCGATGAATCCGCTATTTCCCTCAACTAAAGAACTCATCGGGCCCCTTCGCAAATTGAATCTTTGCCGAAAGATGGGTAGATTTAGCGAGGATTTCGACACACATCTCTCGATGCTCAAGACACTCACCATAAAGAATTACGCCCTCATTGACGAACTGGATGTAGAATTCTCAAGCGGTCTCGCCATCATTACCGGCGAAACCGGCGCGGGAAAGTCCATCATCATCGATGCGCTCAGTCTCATCCTCGGCGCCCGCGCAAGCAGCGAGGAGGTCCGCACCGGGGCAGAGAAAGCAGTTGTTGAAGCAGTATTGAATGTTGCGGGGAATAAGAAACTTGCAGCGTTGTTCGAGGCAACCGATATCACTGTTTCCGACGAGCTTATTCTTCGGCGTGAGATTTCCGCAAAAGGGCAGAGCCGCAGTTTCGTGAACGATTCACCGACAACCAGTGCGTTTCAGAAACAGGTTGGTGAGTTGCTCGTCGACCTGCATGGCCAGCATGAACACCAATCGCTTCTGCGAGTGGAGACTCACGTTGAAATGCTGGATGAGTTTGGCGGACTCAACAACATGGTCAGTGAATTCCAGGCTGCGTACGCAACACTGCGAGATCTATCTTCGCAATTGAAGGAACTGCGCCGTAAGGAAGAGCAGCTTCGGGAGAAGCGGGATTACTTCCAGTTTCAGATTGAAGAGATCGATGCAGTATCACCGCGTCGTGGTGAGGAAGAAGAGCTTGAAACGGAGCTGAAGATTCTGGAGAATGCCGAGAAGCTCTTCGGTGCCACCGGTAAGCTCTACGAAATGCTGTACGAAGGAGAGCAATCGATTCACGATCTCCTTGTCGTCGTGAGGAACCAACTTGAAGAGCTCGGCGGGATCGATAAGCAGTTTGAAGAATCTTCCAAAGAATGTCAGTCTGCGGTTGCCGTGGTCGGTGAACTGGCGAAGTTCATTCAGGGATACAATGCCCGCGTGGAGTTCAACCCGGAGAAACTGGAGCAGACCCGCGAGCGACTCGGTCGGCTTGCGTACCTGAAGAAGAAATACGGCGGGTCACCGGAGAGCGTCATCGCGCATCGGGAGAAGATTGGCAAGGAGGTGGCGCTTGCGGAGAACTTCGATGCGGTCATCGGGAAATTGTCGAAGGAAGTTGAGGCGGCGCGCACTGCGTGTGCGTCGATTGCCCAACGTCTCACTGCCAAACGACAGGAGATTGCCCGCAAGATTGACAAAGCCATCGTTGGAGAGCTGGCCAAACTGGGAATACAGAATGGGAAGTTTACCACACGGATCATGCAGATAGAAGCTGCGGCGGATGAAACGACTGCCGGATACATATTGGTGGAGGGCAAACAGGTCGTCCTCAACGACCGGGGTTGCGACGAAGTGGAATTCCTGATATCGACGAACCTCGGTGAAGAAGTGAAACCGCTCGTGAAGGTTGCCTCGGGCGGAGAGGTCTCACGCATCATGCTCGCGCTGAAGGGCATCCTTGCGAAGTCCGACCGGCTGCCGGTGCTGATCTTCGATGAGATCGATGTTGGTGTCAGCGGTCGCATCGCGCAAGCGGTAGGCCTGAGCCTGAAGAGTCTCTCCCAATTTCACCAGGTCATTGCCATTACGCATCTCCCGCAAATCGCAGGACTGGCGGATGCGCACTATGTTGTCTACAAGATCGAAAACGGCAAACGAACCTCAACATCCATCCGTGCACTGACGCTTGATGAGCGTGTGCGTGAAGTTGCCAAGCTTATGAGCGGAACGGAAGTGACGGAAGCAGGAATGAGGGGGGCGAGAGAATTGATGAGCATTACAAAGGACCGTTCATAGAATGTCATTGAAAGTCTACAACACTCTTTCAAGAAAAAAGGAAGAGTTTAAACCTACCCAAGATAAAAGTGTCCGCATGTATGTCTGCGGGCCGACAGTGTACGGGCATTCTCATCTCGGTCATGCGAAGAGTTACATCTCGTTCGATGTTATCGTGCGTTACCTGCGGCGTGTAGGTTACACCGTTCAATATATCCAGAACATAACCGATGTCGGCCACCTGCTTGGCGATACGGACGATGGCGAAGACAGGCTTGTGCGCCAGGGGCAGCTGGAGAAGAAGCACCCGATGCAGATCGCCGAAGAATACACGCGCAGCTACTTCGAGGATATGGATGCGCTCAATGTTGTAAGGCCCGATATCTCCCCTCGAGCATCGGGACATGTCGGTGAGCAGATCGAGATCATCAAGACGCTGATTCAAAAGGGGCTGGCATACGAGGCGAACGGATCGGTTTACTTTGATGTAAATAAATTCTCCGGCTATGGCAAACTCTCGGGACGGACTGTGGATGAAATGGAAGCAGGCGCTCGTGTGGAGGTCAAGTCGGAAAAGAAACATCCGGCCGATTTTGCGCTCTGGAAAAACACGGAACCCGCACACATCATGCGCTGGCCGAGTCCGTGGGGAACGGGATATCCGGGCTGGCACATCGAGTGCTCGGCGATGTCCATGAAATATCTTGGCGAAAGTTTCGACATCCATGGCGGTGGGCTGGAGAACCAGTTTCCGCATCATGAGTGCGAGATCGCGCAGAGCGAAGGGGCGACCGGCAAGCCGTTCGTAAAGTACTGGATGCACAACAACATGGTGACAGTCGACGGCCGCAAAATGGGGAAGTCACTCGGCAACTTCACGACGTTGAAGGACGCCTTCAAGAAATGGCGGCCACAGGTGATCCGCTTCTTCATTTTGCAAAGTCACTACCGCAGTACACTCGATTTCAGCAACGAAGCGGTCGAGAGTGCGGCTAAAGGACTGGAAAAACTCACGAACACCATCCGCAACCTGCGGGAGTACACGGCTCCATCGGGGGCTGGTGGAGCGCCGGGACTTGATGTGAAGAAATATGAAGATGCGTTCCGTACAGCCATGGACGATGACTTCAATACGCCGCAGGCGATTGCCGCGCTGTTCGATCTTTCTCGTGATGTAAACCAGCGTCTCAGTCAGGGTCCTCCGTTGCCTTCTGCTAACGTGCAATCCATTCAACAGTTATTTGAGGGGTTGGGCGGAGGGATTCTCGGCATTGTTCAGAGTGATGCGGTCGGCTCCCTCGCGGGAGACGGGACGCTTGAGACTTCGCTTCTTGAGTTGATCGTGGAGCTACGCAATGAAGTGAGAGCACAAAAACTGTGGAGGTTGTCGGACAAGATACGTGACGGTCTTGCTCAAGCAGGAATCACCCTGGAAGACAAAAAAGAAGGAACCACATGGAAGAAATCTACTTGATCGGATAATGCCGGGCGAATCGCTCAAAATAATTACAAACGGCTATGTGTTGACGTGCGATTCAAAGAATCGCGGAGGCCGGTACACGCTTTTGATTCGTAACGGCCGCATCGAGGAGATATCCGACAGTGCCGATCTCTTTACGTACTTGCATCCGTACGCGGAGATTATCGACGCTTCTGGGAGGCTCGTCGTTCCGGGTTTTGTGAATGCGCACTTCCACAGCGAGAGTCTCTTGCTGAGGGCAAGGACCCAGGGGCTTCACTTCGGTCTCTGGCCGCACGATATTAGACTACAGGAATGTTCCCGGAAGCTTCTCGATCGATCGAGCTTCGGTGACATCCGCAGCCTCTACCTTGCGGCGTACTTCGGTCATCTGAAATCAGGCACAACGTGCGTCGGGGAGTTCGGTCCGTCGGTCGGCGGTGATGGACTTGCAATCATGCTTGATGCGATCGACCGCACCGAAGTAAGAAGCGTTGTCACACTGCAAAACTGGGATCAGATTACCAAAGTGATTGACCTTGATGGACGCAAGAAGAAATTCAACATAAACCTCGGCCGTTCAAACGACCTGACCGTGTACACTTTTGAAAGCCTTTCGCGTGCATCAAGAGACCTGAAGATGCCGCTTCTGGCTCATGTCGCGGAACAGCGAGAAGATGGAGAGGAGATTAAGAAGAACTTCCAGAAGAACACGATGGCCCTCCTGCGTGACTTCGATACGTTGCGGGAAGGGACAGTGCTTGTTCACCTGAATCACCTCGGTGAAAAAGAAGTAGAGCTACTTGACGAGTTGTCACTAACCGCGACAGTTTGCGCGCGCTCGGCGGCATTCAAGCAAACGGGCTATCCTTCATTGCGACACCTCGCGTCTCACGATGTGCGGCTTTGTATTGGAACCGACTGGTCGAATCTCGAGATGGTGAAGGAGATGCAATTCCTTCATGAGCTCCCGTTGTTGGTGCCGGGCGTCAGACCATTCAAGGAGATGGAGTTGCTGCGGATGGCCACGATCAATGGCGCGTATGCGCTCGGGCTCTCTTCGGAAATCGGTTCCATCGAGGCGGGTAAGAACGCAGATCTGGTGTTCTTTGATATAGAGGATGTCCGGTTGCCTCAACCGGGCCCTCGTGCCACAGCCGACCAACTAGCAGAACTCCTCGTCAATCACCTAAACTCGAAGCAGATTTCTGATGTGATGATCAATGGTGAGTTCTACGTAACCCGTGGACAGATCATGACGATGTCTGAGGAAGATGTCATCGGCGGGTTCCAGAAAACATGCGAGAATTTCTTTCCCGGTTCAGCAGGTAGGACTGACCAACACTCAAAGTTCTCGTCCGACAGTAAGCCGCGACTGGTTTCTTTCGTCTTCGATACCAAACCACGCGACGTTGCTGGTTTTGAGGAAGGACACCCCGCCGACAATCCGGCTCTCAGCCCGCCTGAAAAACTCACTGGCCCAACGAAGAGCAAGACGTATCCCGTGACAACTCCGGAGCCAACCAAGTCCCCGGCGAAGCCTGAGCTGTCAAAAGACGTGAAGCGAATTTTTGGCGATGATGGTGATTTTTGATTGGGTTTGTTTGACAGAGTGTGTACGCATTCCACGACGGTCATCACACACCACTCTTTCGCCTTGATTGTTCAGTCATCAATGCCTACCTTTTAGCAGTGAA
>CAYPVN010000118.1:0-5936 GCA_964414155.1 uncultured Chitinophagales bacterium | reverse complement strand
GGCATGAATCACGTCGTCGAAGTGCTGACGGGAGCGGATACCGACAAGGTTCGCAAGTGGAATCACAATGCGCTTTCCACGTACGGGGTCGGCAAAGAGATGAGCCGGGCCGAGTGGCAGATGGTAGGACGGCAGTTGATACGGCTGCGCTCTGTGCGGCAGAACCATGAGAAGTTCAACGTGCTTGAGCTGACGGATGAAGGGATGCGCGTGCTGAAGGAGCGTGTTCCTGTGCGTCTCACGAAACCGGCGGTGGTTGCCGAACCGGCGAAACACGGCATCGGAGATATTGCATGTGATGAAGAGTTATTCGAGCAGTTGCGCGTGCTGCGCAAACGCCTTGCAGACGAGCGGAACGTTCCGGCGTACATTGTGTTTTCAGATGTCACACTCCGGCAGATGGCGAGACATTATCCGACGACACCCAATGCATTCGTGCGAATGAGCGGCGTCGGAGAAAAGAAGTTGAATGAGTTTGGGGATGTATTCATGTCGGCGATTTCACAATATCTTCAGACGAACAAACGAATGGAGTTCCACGACGAACCTTCTGCTGTGTCGTCAACAACAAAGCGTCTCAATGATACGACGCGGGAAACGCTGAAGTTGTTTCGGTCGGGAAAATCACCAGAAGAAATTATAGAGATTCGACGCCTTACGATGAGCACCATACAGGGTCATCTGCTTGCAGCAATCATTGCAGGCGAGTCGGTGGATGTGCATCGCATCGTTTCGCCTGCTGACCAGAAGGAGATCGCTGCCGCATTTGCCAGGGTCGGGTTCAGCAACCTTACAGGCGTGTATGAAGCGCTGAAGGAAAAGTTCAGCTACGGCGTACTGAGAATCTATCGTGCAATCAACCAGCCCAGGGGGAATGAAGAGATTGTGAGACTTGAGGCCGGTTCCTCCAATCACGCACCGTTTTAGCATTGAAGACGTCTTCAGTACGCCAAGAAGGTTGTTCAATTGTAAATTGAGGCTTCTGAAAAATAATAATACTGTCACTCTGAGCGGAGCGAAGAGTCTCAATCATGCCTCAAAAACGAGATTCTTCTCCCGCCAAAGAACGGCGGGATCAGAATGACAGGAGAGAATAATTCAGATGTCTCAAATTCAACATGTTAAGGATTCGGATAATGAATGCTTCTGATATTCTGAAATACGGCCACCTCACAGTTCTCAAATCAGTGTTCCGCAATTGCCTGGAACAGATAGCAAGATAGCGAGTCGCTCGGAATGGAATTGGTTATCGGTGAATGGAAAATCCGGAGCTGGATGCCCGAAGATGAAGCCGCCATTGTTAGGTACGCCAACAACCTGAATATCTCGATCAACCTGCGAGATTCGTTTCCTTTCCCCTACACCCTCAATGATGCACGATACTGGCTTCGCAAAGTACAGAAGCAACAGCCGGAAGTTGCATTTGCCATCGCGTCGGCAGAGGAGGCCGTTGGCGGGATCGGTCTTCACATCGACCGTGACGTCTTTCGCCGCTCGGCGGAGATAGGTTACTGGCTCGGTGAGCCCTTCTGGGGTAGGGGCATTGGAACGATGGCAGTACGCGCTCTCACTACCTACGCGTTTGGGGCGTTCGATCTTAACCGGATTTACGCGGGAGTGTTTGAGGGGAACGCCGCATCGGTACGCGTGCTGGAAAAAGCCGGGTACCACTTCGAGGGGCGTCTACGGAAGGCCGTGTTCAAAGATGGCAGGCTTCTCGACCAATTCATCTATGCAATCCTTGCTGATGAGGTTCGAGCCACACTCTCATCCACACCTCCCCGTATCCTCCGGGAAAGTGATGTTCTAAAGAGTCCGTTGCGCTTTCGGCATTGAAACTCTCACCCAAAACTCCTATGTTACGACTGCTCATCCTCGGATGATTCCCATCTTATAACATCTTTGCCGGTTTTTCGTCTAAACTGATACTCACCATGTTGGAGGTACCATGTTTTTCTGGAGAATAGCGTTTACGATCTTTGTCACAAGTGCGATGGTTCTAAGTGCGGGTTCAACAGCCAGGGGGCAGTCAAGCAAGCAACCGTCATGGTACATGACCTCGCTGGTGACCCTTGAGGGAGAGTTGATTAAGAAATACGGTGAAGCTCAGCGCGCTCGCTTGCAGCGTGGCATGCAACAGGTTAAGGACCTCTGGAGAGCAGAGGACGGCGATGCAAGTGCCTTTGAAGAATTTGTGCGAACGAATTTCGCCGGCGAGCAGGCCACGCTGGATGCGATATTCAACCGGTTGGAGTATTTGATGGAAGAGTTGGGCGGCCACATGAACAAGATGACGCTGGAATTCAGGCGCCAGTCCGATCTCGATCTCGGCCCGATCCTTCCTTTCGATCAGATGTTCGCGGGATACGATCCCTCTGCGCATGTCACGGATGATTTTTTTGAGAACAAGCTTGCCTTTGTCGTCCTTCTCAACTTCCCACTCACCACTCTCGAACAGCGTTTGACGGAGGGCGAGAAATGGACGCGCCGTGAATGGGCGGAAGTGCGTCTTGCCCAACGGTTTTCCAAACGCATTCCGGCCGACGTGAACACTGCTATCGCGCAGGCGAGCGCAGAAGCGGATCAATACATCGCCGAGTACAATATCTGGATGCATCACCTGACCAACGAGAAAGGTGAGCGGATGTTCCCGCCGAAGCTGCGGCTGCTTTCGCACTGGAATTTGCGGGACGAGATCAAGGCGAGCTACAGCGCGAGCAATAAGACGGCAGGCCTTGCCAAACAGAAGATGATACAGCGGGTGATGGAACGGATCGTTACACAGACGATTCCGGCAGTTGTGGTGAACAATCCGCACGTCGACTGGAACCCCAACACGAATGAAGTGAAGCGCGCAACGGTAATCGACTCGGACACGCCGGTGCCGGCAGACATGAAGGTTTCCAATGCGCCGGAGCCCGATACCCGCTACGCCACGCTCTGGAAAACGTACGCGGCCTCGAAGAAGGCCGATCCGTATTCGCCAACCGCGCCGACGTTGATCGCCCGCCGCTTCGACGAGAATCGGGAAATTCCCGAACCCCGCGTCAAAGCGATGCTGGAGGAAGTTCTTGCATCACCGCTCGTTGCACAGGTTGCCAGGCTTATCGAGTCGCGGCTCGGTCGTCCGCTTGAACCATTCGATATCTGGTACAATGGGTTCAAGCAACGCGGGGCATATACCGAACCTCAACTCGATGAGATTGTTTCAAAGAAGTATCCGAACGCAGAAGCGTACAAGGCCGATATGCCGAACCTTCTGATGAAGCTCGGCTTCACACGGGAGCGTGCAGAGTATCTCGCCAACAACATCGTTGTCGATCCGGCGCGCGGCTCGGGTCATGCGTGGGGTGCGGGCATGCGATCGGAGAAGGCTCATCTCCGCACTCGAATTGAAAAAGACGGCATGAATTACAAGGGCTTCAATATTGCGGTTCACGAGATGGGGCATAACGTTGAGCAGACATTTTCTCTGAATGATATCGATCATTACATGCTGCAAGGAGTGCCGAACACCGCCTTCACCGAAGCGCTGGCCTTCGTGTTTCAGGGTCATGATATCGAACTACTCGGCCTTGCATCACCCGATGCGAAAAGTGAGGCGATGAAGACGCTCAATGACTTCTGGGGTACGTATGAAATCGCCGGGGTCGCTCTTGTCGATATGGCGGTCTGGCACTGGATGTACGATCATCCGAATGCAACTGCTGCGGAACTCAAAGACGCGACCATCAAGATCTCCAAAGATATCTGGAACACGTACTACGCCCCCGTCTTCAAACAGAAGGACGTTGTCCTTCTTGGGATTTATTCCCACATGATTCATTCATTTCTCTATCTTCCGGACTATCCCATCGGACATCTTATCGCGCATCAGATTGAAGAACAGATGAAGAAAGCCGGAGCGATAGGACCGGAGTTCGAAAGAATGTCAAAAATTGGAAGCGTCGTTCCCGATCTCTGGATGACAAAAGCAACCGGCGCGCCCGTCGGCGCCGGAGCGATGTTGGCGGCAACGAAGCGGGCACTGATTGAGGTGAAGAAATAAAAAATATTCTCATGACACCCTGGGTCACTCGCCTTATCATTGCAAATGTTGCCGTCTTTCTCCTCAGTCTCGCATCACCGCGTGTCACGGAATCGTTCATGCTCGTGCCCGCGCTGGCGTTGATGCGGCCCTGGACATTGATCACCTACATGTTTCTACACGGGGGCATTGGTCATATCCTTTTCAATATGGTGGGATTATTTTTCTTCGGCCCCCGGCTTGAGGACAGGCTTGGCGGCGCGCAATTCCTGTGGCTGTACTTCCTCAGCGGCCTGACGGGGGGAGTGCTTTCATTCTTCTTCACTCCTTACGCACAGATCATCGGGGCGTCGGGAGGAGTGTTTGGCGTGTTCCTGGGGTTTGCCTATTACTGGCCCCGTGAACTGATCTATATCTGGGGAGTGTTTCCCGTTCAGGCGCGCTGGCTCGTTGTGGCGATGACTGCTCTTGCTCTCTTCGGCGGATTCGGCGGTGGCGGTGGGATCGCGCACTTTGCTCACCTTGGAGGATTTCTCGGAGGGTTTCTGTACATCCGGTGGATCGAGCGTCATCCGGCTGCACGGGAAACTTCTTTAGCAGTCGAAATCCCTGCGCCGCGCCGCGCCGATCTCGAACGCTGGGCCAACATTCCGCGTGAGAGCTTGCATGAAGTGAACCGCGCTGAATTGGATCGGATTCGCGAAAAAATCAATGCACTAGGTGTGAACAACCTGACGCCCGACGAAATCATGTTTCTCAATCGCTTCAGTCAGTAGTCCTTTCGATAACTCACTACCCGACCAAATAGGAGAATCAGCATGAAGTCTCTTCTCGCACTTATCACGATGGCGCTTTTGTGTCAACCGGTTGAAAGCCTCGCCCAAAGAAAGAAAGCTGCATCCGGGGGTGCCTCTCCAGACACTTCGGCTTCGGTCTTTGACAGCCTGAAATTCCGCTCGATAGGCCCCGCGGTAACGTCCGGGCGCATCATCGATTTTGCCGTCAACCCGAATGATCGGTCCCACTATTATGTAGCAGTTGCTTCCGGCGGTGTCTGGAAAACCACAAACGCGGGAACCACCTGGACGCCTGTGTTCGACGATCAAAACTCCTACTCCATTGGCTGCATTTCCATGGATCCGCGTAATCCATCGGTTGTCTGGGTTGGGACCGGAGAGAACAACAGTCAGCGCAGCGTTTCGTACGGCGACGGCGTGTACCGCTCGGAAGATGGGGGAAAGAGTTGGGAGAACATGGGACTGAAAGCTTCAGAGCATATCGGGAAAATTGTGATTGACCCGCGGAACTCGGACATCGTTTACGTTGCCGCGCAGGGTCCGCTCTGGGCGGCCGGCGGCGATCGTGGGTTGTACAAGACGACCGATGGTGGAAAAACCTGGAATGCGATCCTCGCGATCAGCAAGCACACGGGCGTCACCGATATGGTGATGGATCCTCGAGATCCGGACGTCCTCTACGCAGCGTCGTATCAGCGACGCCGTCATGTCTGGACGCTCATCAATGGCGGTCCTGAATCGGCAATTCATAAGTCGGTCGATGGTGGCAAGACATGGAAGAAACTGACCAACGGACTTCCCAAGGATGATGTCGGGCGCATCGGGCTGGCAATCTCGCCGATGAATCCCGATATGGTGTTTGCCGTCATCGAGCTGCCGAACAAGAAGGGGGGGTTCTACCGTTCCATCGATCGCGGTGCTACATGGGAAAAGCAGGGTGACTACGCCGCTGCCAGCGCGCAGTATTATAGTGAGATCATCCCAGACCCCAAAGAGATTGACCGCATCTATTCGATGGACACAAACCTGAAGGTAACAGTTGATGGCGGCAAGACGTTCAAGAACCTCGGGGAAAAATCCAAGCACGTGGACAACCATGCGATGTGGATCGA
>CAYPVN010000117.1:0-6052 GCA_964414155.1 uncultured Chitinophagales bacterium | reverse complement strand
AAGCAGTTGCAATCGGACTCTACATTCCGTCAGGCAAACTTGCTGACCTCACCGGACGCAGACCCTTGGTTGCATTGTCATTCTTGTTCTTTGCGTTGTTTCCCCTTGTGGTGAGTTTGTCCGGTTCATTCGTCGCTTTGGTCTTTGCTTTTGTCATTGGCGGGATGAAGGAATTTGGAGAGCCCGCGCGCAAGTCTGTCATCGTGGATCTGGCTGAGCCATCGCAACGCGGCCGTTCTGTCGGTGTGTACTACACGATAAGAAATCTGCTTATGGTTCCAGCAGGAACGCTTGGAGGAATTTTATGGACGCACTCTCCGGCGCTTCCACTCCAGGTGGCATTTGTTGTGGGACTCTCCGGCGTTGCTGTGTTCCTGTTTCAATCGAAAGGAGGAGAGAAGTATGAAGTGGGTAACACGTGAAAATGCGAAAGTAGATCGCATAGCATGTCCCTGGCTCATCAAGCGCTTCGTGGACAAGGATGCAGAATTCCTGTTTGTTCCGAAGGAAGCCGTCATGAAGGTGGCGTCCGAATCATATGCCATACCCTTTGATGTTCCGGGTGTTGAGCTGGGACATGTCGATGGCCGATGCTCTTTTGAAAGCATCATCCTCAAATACGGTCTTACACGAGATGCGGCGCTTAGCAAGCTTGCGAGAATTGTCCATGCTGCGGACGTCTCGGAGGATCTTGGCTCATCGCCCGAGGGACCGGGCTTGCGCGCCATTGCTGAGGGTCTCGCACTCTTGCATGGTGCGAACGATCGGAAGAAGATCGAGCTTGAATCGCCTATGTATGATGCACTGTATGCCTGGTGCGGAATCAATGATCAATGATGAATGAATAATTGGTGAGGGCAAAACATCGTCATGTCGATGTTGAAATCGGAATATGCGAAACTGAAACATACCACGTAGTCCAACATCATAGGAGATGCCATGGCAGGAACGTACAGCTACGCAACAAACCTCAACATCGCATTCGACCATCTCGAGCGTTTTGATGTTCCAACGATGGTCAGAGAATGCAAAGACAAGTGGTTCAACCAAACGCTGACGAAGGTCAACGACAGTGTTGTAAGACTTGGGATTGTTCAGGGTGAGTATCACTGGCACAAGCATGACGATGACGATGAGTTCTTCTTTGTGCTTGAAGGGAAACTCCTGATTGATCTTGAAGAAAAGACAATCGAGTTGAACCCCTTTCAAGGGGTGACGATTTCCAAGGGGGTTCCTCACCGACCAAGAGCCCCTCAGAAGACAGTCATGCTTATGGTGGAAACCAGCGCAATACAACCGACGGGGGATTAGAGCATGAGGAGCTACAAAACCGGTATTGCGTTAGGGACGACACTCCTGCTCTGGGCCTCTGCATTCGCCGGCATCAGGGCAGGCCTGCTGGGTTATTCACCGGTACACGTCGCTGTTTTTCGGTTCATCGTTGCGTCCGGCACGCTTGCTGTGCTTGCAATGTTCAAGGGAATTCGCCGGCCATCGCGTGCTGACATACCCCGCTTGATTATCGTCGGTCTCATCGGCATTGCCGTCTACAACGTTGTGCTCAACTACGGCGAGTTGACAGTCAGGGCCGGCGCGGCAAGTTTCATTGTCAACATCGGTCCCATCTTTATAGCCCTGTTATCCATCGCGCTGCTCCATGAAAGAGTTCAGCCCCTCGCATGGCTCGGCATGCTCATCAGTCTCGCGGGTGTCGGCCTCATCGCTTTGGGTGAAAGCGGCGGCGTCGAGCTGAACAGTGGTGCCTTTCTTGTTCTGTGCGCAGCGGTGTGTCAGAGCCTCTACTTCGTTTTGCAGAAACCGCTGCTGCAAAAGTACGATGTTTTCACTATCGTGTGCTACTCACTATGGATCGGAACCGTGGCGTTGTTGGCATTCGTGCCCGGACTCCTTGCAGTGATCAAAACGGCGCCAATTTCCTCAACTCTTGCAATCGTTTATCTCGGTGTCTTCCCCGGTGCCATCGGATATGCGTGCTGGTCATACGTTCTTTCGAAGACGGCCGCGTCACGGGCAGGGGCATACCTTTATATCGTTCCGGCCATTTCCATCGTGATTGCGTATGTCTGGTTAGGCGAGCTTTCTTCGTGGGTGAGTCTGGTTGGCGGGTCTCTCGCGTTGAGCGGGGTTCTTATTGTGAACGTCTTCGGCAAGAAGCCGGCCCTGTCTCCTCGCCCAATAACGAATGATGCAGCAGAAGAAGTATGAGGACGAACAAGATCGAAAGGATGAATCCATGGAAAAAGTGAACATCGCAGAGAAATTCAACTTGTTCCAAGATCAATGGAGTCCGAAGATTGTGGGGGAGCTGAATGGGCAGCACATCAAGCTCGCCAAGGTGAAGGGAGAGTTCATCTGGCATCATCATGATGTTGAAGATGAATTGTTTCTGGTGATCAAGGGGACGCTGCAGCTGCAGTTCCGTGATCGGACCGTTGTGTTGAACTCTGGGGAGTTTCTCATCGTGCCGAGGGGTGTTGAACACAGACCTGTTGCAGAAGAAGAAGTACACTTGATGTTGTTCGAACCAAAAACAACACTCAATACTGGAACCCAGGAGAATGACAGAACTGTCCGGGAATTACAATGGATCTAACAGACAACACAGAACCGGAAAATGCGATGGCAACCAAGATGAAGTGGTTTGACAGAACGTTTCCATTCGATCATCCACTTGATCTTTTCCCGAACACAGTTGAACGGTTGAGGGGGACGCCAGCGCGGTTGGAGGAGAGAGTTGGAAAGCTAAACTCTGGACTGCTCACCAAAAAGGATGAAGGCTCTTGGTCGATTCAGGAAAATGTCGGTCACCTTTATGATCTTGAATCGCTTTGGGCGACACGATTGGACGAGTTCCTCGCCGGTGCGCACCTGCTTTCACCTGCGGATTTACAGAATAGAAAAACGCACGAAGCGAACCACAATGCTAGTTCCATCAAAAAGATACTCAAGCAATTTAGAGAGGAACGAGAGCGCCTTGTCTCCCGCCTCGATCAGCTTAGTCTGGACGAGATATCCCGGACGGCAATGCATCCCCGGCTCGCCCAACCGATGAACGTTATGGATTTCGCCTTCTTTATTGCCGAACACGACGACCACCACCTTGCAAGGATTTCAGCCCTATTGAATACTCAGATTTGACTGCCGCGCCGCCCATTCTTCGCCTCGCTACAGTTGAATCTTTAGATGCTGTTTATTAGCTTACAACCGAGATGAGTTTGTGCTTGCGGGTGACTACTCCGCAGAGTCTGCGATAATCCATGCCACAGTTTTAGCATCACAAGCCGCAATCGGCTTTTTCTTTTCTCGTTTCACATATATTAGGAGGTGAGTCATGAGGACATATTCTAACCCTCACGTACTCGTCACCACCCAATGGGTTGACGAGCACAAGAAGGATTCAAATCTCGCGATTGTTGAGGTCGACGTCGACACAGCGGCCTACAGCGAGGGGCATATTGAAAACGCTGTCGGATGGAACTGGCAAACCCAGTTGTGTGATACGGTCCGCAGGGAGATTATTGGGAAGGTCGATCTGGAACAACTACTCGCCACCAGCGGGATAAGCAACAATACAACAATCGTGCTGTATGGTGATAACAACAATTGGTTCGCTGCATGGGCATTGTGGCAGCTCAAGATGTATGGCCACGAAGATGTCCGCCTGATGAATGGTGGAAGAAAGAAATGGTTGGCCGAGGGGCGTGGTCTTACAAAGGAGGCTCCATCCCCCAAGAAGGGAGCGTATCAGGTGAAGGAGTTTATTGACAAGTATCGCGCGCTCCTCAATCAAGTGCAGAAAGCCATCGAAGGAAAGAACGCGGTCCTTGTGGATGTTCGATCCCCGGATGAGTTCAGCGGCAAGATTCTCTCGCCGCCGGGTTTGCCGGAAACGTGTCAGCGCGGCGGGCATATTCCGGGAGCCAAGAGTATTCCCTGGGGACAGGCTTGCAACGAGGATGGAACGTTCAAAAGCCCGGAGGAACTTGAAGCCCTCTATGCGGGCAAGGGAGTTACCCCTGATAAAAATGTCATCGCGTATTGCAGGATCGGAGAGCGATCAAGTCATTCATGGTTTGTTCTCAAGTATCTCCTGGGTTATCCCAACGTCACCAATTATGACGGATCGTGGACTGAGTGGGGGAACCTTGTTGGCGCGCCGGTGGAGAAGGGCGCCTGACCATGGACCAGACCAGAGAATACAGGAGCGAGAGGCGCGAGATAGCGGGTGTTCCTTTCGAAGTTACGAGCTACAAGATCGGTGATCGCTACTACTGCCATGTCACAAATGCCGATCCCGGTGCAACAGTGGCTCGCGCCGAAGGAGCGTCTCGTGAGGAGGCAGAGGAGCTTGCCTTGGCAAAGGTCGTTCACCGACTCGGAGGCAGGGGCACATAACTCTGACACTGGTGCTTCAGTATCAAGACGCCGCATTCACACTTTGGATGCGGCGTTTGTGTTTGTTGAGTACATCATCAATCCGCTCCTTTCCTTTTGATGGATTTTATTGCACATGCCAAGGCAACGACCTGACTCCTACAATTAGTGAATGTCTCAACATTGCTGTTGATTTTCTCTTCAGTTCTTCAACTCAATCACCGAAACAACTTACGACACCCAGGTCTGGCCTCTTGGAATAATCCGCTGCATTATTCAACGCATATGATAATCAGGGCTGTTACCTCCTTTTCCTAATGAACCATCGTGTCGCCAAACTCCAACACGACAAGTCGTTACGCCATCAAATAATCTCGTCGGTGGTACCATATCCTGGCAAGGTTATTGATTAGTATGTTGCAGAGAGGTTGTGAGTTAGAACGAAAGAAGAGAAAGGAGCCGATCATGTCAGTCATACTTGCACTTGTGGCGGCAGCGGCGCTGATCATAATCGGGATGTTCCGAGCCAGAAAGATGCAGACGCACGTTCCCCCGGTCCTTGTGCAGCGCTACACGCATCCCGGACACGGATGGGCTCGGATGACAGAAGATGGAGATGTGCTTGTTGGAATGGACGATTTTGCCCAATCGCTCATCGGATCGATTGATGAGGTAAGACTCCCACGATTGCTTCGTCGCGTGACACAAGGGGCCGTCGCCTGGCAGGTGTGGCACGGTCATCGCCTTGTTCCGATGGTAAGTCCTGTAACGGGGAGAGTGATCGAGAAGAATGAAATGTTGTTTCTCAATCCATCTCTGATAAACACGTCTCCTTATAGTAACGGATGGTTATTCAAAGTGCGGCCGAAGAAGCTCCCGTCACAGTTACGCAATCTCTTTACCGGGAAGGCGGCTCAACTCTGGCAGGATAGCGTAAAAACCCGCCTCATCGGATTCTTCTCAGGGACTCCAGCCTTGATGTATCAGGACGGCGGCGTGTTGCTGAAAGATCTTGCAGATCGATGCTCGGATGAGGAATGGCAGGACATTGCGCGAGAGTTCTTTCTGGCTGATGTGCACATAACAGGAAACTGAAGGAGATGATCCAATGACAGTGTTACTTGTGCTCTTCACGCTGATAGTTTTTCTCGCAACGGACTATTTCGTCCAAAAGACGCGATCCTCGGCAGCCCGCGCGAGGGGAGAAGCTCGGACGCGCCAACTGTTGCTGCTCCCGTCACTTCACTTCCCGGACGATGCATCGTTGACGGTAAACCACACCTGGGCAAGACGTGATCGTGATGGAACGACAACACTAGGTTTGGATGAGTTCCTTTGCAGGCTCGTGGGGACGGTTGAGTCTATCGTATTGCCCGAGGTCGGAACTCTTGTTACACCCGCGACAATCGATATCGCATTGCGGCAGGGCAACAAAACTCTAGAATTATCATCGCCTCTTCCTGGCCGTGTTGTCAAAATCAATCCGGATATCGTGAAAAACCCCTCGATAGTGTGCACGGACCCCTATGGCAAGGGGTGGCTGATGACCGTAAAGCCGGACGATGAAGACGACACGTTGTTCAAAAAGTTCGTGGTTGAAAAGCCTGCGGAATGGCTGGCGCAGCAGACGGAACGTGCCAAGGAGTTCTTTCATGAA
>CAYPVN010000116.1:1974-6074 GCA_964414155.1 uncultured Chitinophagales bacterium | reverse complement strand
GTCTCTACTGCTGAGGTGCCGGGGAAAAGATCGAGAGGGATTGCTCGCGCAACTTTGTAGCCGCATGACTGCCAGCGCGAAAGCTCGGCGGGCAACAGGTCGATGTTGCAGAAGATGTGAAGAACTCTCTGTGGGCTTTTGGCTGCAATGGCTTCAATAACTCCGGGTGCCGTGCCTTTGCGCGGCGGATCAAGAAGGACGACATCGCTATCGGTTGCATTCATCATGATGCGTTGCACCGTTTGGGCGGTAATGTCGCTCCGGAAAAACCGGGAATTCTTCACTGAATTCCTCCTCGCATTCGCAATCGCCGAGGCAATGGATTCCGCCGATATCTCAACACCAACAACCTGTCCGACTTTTCCGGCGAGGCAGAGTGAGAATAACCCGTAACCGCAGTAGAGATCGTAGAGCGTCTGGTTTTTCTTGAGATCGAGAAGATCGTCCGTCTTCCCGACCATCGTTTCCGCAATGGACTGATTGACCTGAGAGAAGGAGAGAGGCGAATAGAGGAAGCTCCGTCCTGCAATCTGTTGATAAATCTCATTCTTTCCATACACCTTTCTGAACACCTGTTTCACCCGCGGGTTGCTTGTGCCGAGATAGTATCGTCCCCGTGAACGATCTTCAAACAGAAACAGTCCCACAACCTGGGGGAATGATCGGCTCAGCGATTTGGACAGTGTATTGGCCGCCTTTACGACGGAAGCGGAGACCTCAGAGACACTAAAGATAATCGTGAACTCGCTGTAGCTTCCCTTGATGACCACATAGTTCAGGCTGCCGGCAAGGGAGCGGGCGTGCGGTTTGCTCATCGCTGCTTGAACCGCCGCATAGATCCGTGCGTGCCCCTCCGGTTCGATAGCACACCGTACGACGTTGAACGAGGTTTCCGGCCCATCTTCAGAGGGATCAATGAGGCCGAGGATTACGCTGTCTGTTCTGTGGAAGGCTTTGCGCTTTGTGACTGTGCGATAAGCGCGCCCAAGCGGTGATGCGATTAACGGTGCAAGCGGAGAGCGGGATACCTGTCGCCAAAATTCTTGCAGGGCCTTTCCTTTGAGGCGAACCTCGGCCTCATAGGTCAGGTCCACAGCATAACAGAGGTGGCAGCGTTTGGCGGAGGTGGACTGGCATTCGCCGGGCTGGAGAGGTCGGGGAGTGATTGCGGCTGCGCGGATCGCAGAACGGAAGTATTCCTCAAATGTTCGCACTTAGCCGGAGAGTGCTTCCAGCGCTCGCTTCAGTCTCGGCAGCATCGCCTCGATCTCCGCGAGTGAGACAGCACCAACGGAAAGCCGGAACCAACCCGTCTCCGCTGTTGCGTCGAACGCCTGGAAGGGGACGACGGCGAGTTGCGCTTCGCGCAGCAGGTATGTGCGGATGTCCTCGTTCGTGCGCAAGATCGTGCCGTCAGGAGTTCGCTTGCCGTTCAGTGCAAACTGTGTGCTGAGATAAATGGCGCCCATCGGTATAATGGCATCGACAGGGAAACCAAGTTTTTGTAGGTCGAAGACTCCATCGTAGAGCGCCTGGAGCCTGTCCTTCACGCCCTTCTTCATCTCATTGTGGTATGCGTTGATCTCGTTTGTTGCGCTGAGGAGTTTTGCCGTTGCAATCTGTTCGGCGCGGGGCGCCCACGCACCGATGTGTCCGACTATGCTCGCCATCTTGCGGACGATATCTTCCGGACCAACCACCCATCCGACACGAACTCCCGTTGCTGCAAACGCTTTTGAAATGCCATCGACAAGAATCGTGTAGGGAGCCATCTCAGGACGGAGACCGACCGGGTTGAAGTGACGTGTTTCGCCGTAGGTCAG
The DNA here is from genome assembly GCA_964414155.1 of uncultured Chitinophagales bacterium. Taxonomy (GTDB): domain Bacteria; phylum Bacteroidota; class Ignavibacteria; order UBA10030; family UBA6906; genus CAYPVN01. The sequence goes on along the minus strand of CAYPVN010000116.1, from coordinate 4,251 downwards.
CATCCAGTAGACCTGGTCGAACATAATATAGAGCGGCTTCTCTGAAGCGTCGCGCCGTGCATTTTCTTCGAGGACGAGATCGCAAATGCCGACAAGAGCGTCCTTACTGAATGCTGTTCCGGTGGGGTTGAGCGGAGAGTTCAAAGCAAGCAACCGGGCGCCGCGCAGCTCATTGCGCAGCAATTCCCGCGTCGGCAGAAACGAGTTCTCCCTGTCGCATACAACAGGCCTTCCCGTTGCCCCAACGAGATGGCAGTAATGGTTGTTGTTCCACGATGGGACTGGGTAGACCACGACATCACCCGGGTCGACGACTGCGCAGTAGCTGGTGTAGATGCCGGGCCGCGATCCACTGGTAATGATCACGGATTCGAGAGGATATTTCAGGTGCAGCCATTGCTCGTAGAAGGCAAGCACTGCTCTGCGCAGCGCAAGAACTCCCTCTAAAGGGGGGTAATTTGTCTCCCCGCGTTCAAGCGCTTCCTTGATGTTCTGTTGCAGGAATTTCGGTATGCGGAACTCCGACGGACTGAAATCCCCGACCGTCAAATTGCAGATCTGCTTTCCCCCGGCTGCCATGGCCCGGATTTCACCTGCAATTTTCAGAATCTCCGAGCCGATCAACCCGTGAGCCATGGTCGAAAGGCGTCCGTTTGTCGGTGGATGCTGGAGCGAAACCCCCAAATCTTTCTCGGTAATCTTAGGCATCAAGGTAGCCCCGATGGTGTGAAGAAGTATGTGGTAGAATATACAAAATCATCACGACGAAGGCTATTGTCTTTTCTCCAGCCGGACAAACAATTCATCCATGACATGCGACTTGTGAGGGAGGTTTTGCCCCTCACCGCGGCGTGTTGCAATAAGCTCGGCGACAACGCTGATGCCTATCTCTTCAGCGGTTACAGCGCCAATCTCGATTCCCATCGGCGATTGAACACGCTTGAGAGACTTCACTGACACCCCCCGCTGAACCAGGTGCTCGTAGGTCGTCAGTACTTTCCGTGCACTGCCTATCATGCCGATGTAGCGCGCCAGAGATTTGACGGCCTCTTCGAGGATGTCTTCGTCAGATCGATGGCCGCGCGTTACTATAACGATGTACGTAGACGGCTTTATTGTGATGCGCTTGAAGGCCTCGTAGTACTCGACCGCGAGTGTCTCATCTGCCTCCGGGAAGCGTTGGGGGTTGGCGTACTGGGGCCGGTCGTCGATGATAGTAACGCGAAATCCTGCCAGCGAAGCCGCACCTGAAATGTACTTCGAGACATGTCCGCCACCAAAAATGACAAGGTGTGGTCGACCGGTTATGGGTTCGAGGATCATCTCGCCATGTTCGGTCTTCAGGCGCTGAGTCTCGTTTCGGTGGTGGGTTCTACGCAGCCGCGCTGAAAGATCGGTGGAGCTTATGTGTTGGAGGAATGGAGTGTTGGAGTATTGGTTCATCCATTCCTCCATCACTCCACTACTCCAATCACCCGGTTCAATCTTGACAGCTTCCTTAAACTCGATCTTCCCTCGAATGTTGAGACAGGTTGCGACGATGGAATCCTCCCCTTCATCCTGCAGAGCCTTTAGCTCCTCGAATAACGGAACTGCCCCACGGGTGACAGGCTCGATCAACACATCAAGACTTCCGCCACAGATGAGTCCCTGCACCATGTCGTCCTCGTTGAGATGAAAGGTAAGGACCTCGGCGCGATCTTGCGTGAAGAGCTTTTGCCCTGCCTCGAGTACATCTCCCTCCATGCATCCGCCCCCCACCGTCCCGACGGATCCGCTTTTCTTGACGATCATCTTTGAGAGTGCCGCAGCTGGTGTAGAGCCGGATGTCGCAATGATCGTTGCGAGCATGATCCGGTCTTCGGCCTGCAGAGTCGTGAGGATTTCTTGAATTATGTCCATTGGAGATGCAGGATCGAACGAGGTGCTGGAGTAATGTCCAAAGGGCTCCTTTTCAGAGGAGAAATAGATTATTGGAGCGGCGGATCGATGGAACAGGTTGAAAACCCTATTTAAAAGAACTAACCACAGAGAACACAGAGGGCACGGCACCGCATACACCCTCTGTGAACTTTGTGGCTTCTCTTTGTGCCCTCTGTGGTTATCCTCCTGTTGATCCTTGATTCCATCACCCCGTCACTCCAAAGACCCGCGGCTCTTTCTGTCGAAGTTGCTCTCTTATCCTCTCAACCGAAAGCACGATTACTTCATTCGTTGCCGGGAGCGAGAACTCCGGCTCGATTTCGTGGTTGCCGACAGCTGAGACGGCGTCTTTGA
>CAYPVN010000116.1:0-1874 GCA_964414155.1 uncultured Chitinophagales bacterium | reverse complement strand
AGCGAGAACTCCGGCTCGATTTCGTGGTTGCCGACAGCTGAGACGGCGTCTTTGATTGCAAGCCAGGCCGAAAGCGCTAGCATGAGTGGCGGTTCGGCGACGGCTTTACTCCGCGCAATAGCGATTGGGTTCGGCACACCCTTTAATAGAGTAGTACGGAAATCCTTTGGGATATCCTGTACCGATGGGATTTTGTAGGTATCGGGCGAGTGCGTCATCAAATTGCCTTTATCGTCCCACTTCACCTCTTCGGTCGTGCACCAACCGACACCCTGAATGTAGCCACCTTCCACCTGGCCGAGATCGATGCCCGGGTTGATAGAGTCTCCAACGTCGTGCAGTATGTCCGTGCGGAGGAGCGTATGGCGCCCTGTCAGCACATCCACCATCACCTCACTCACTGCCATGCCGAACGCATAATAATAGAATGGCTTGCCGAAACCCTTTTCCTTGTCCCACCCGATGTTCGGTGTCTTGTAGAAACCGGTGGCGCTCAAACTTACCTGACGAAGGTTCATTAGCGGCATCGCTTCGGCGAACGCAATGCGCCGGTCGGGATGAGCGGAATCGATGATGAAATCATCCTTGAAAATAATGGAGGAATGGAGTGATGCCTGCCCGCCGCCGTGCCTGCCGGCAGGCAGGGTCAGGTGGGGAGATGAGGGATATTTCTCTGTGAAGATGTGCGCAATGGCCTCAGCTATTCTCGCCTTGAGTATGTCGATAGCATTCTTGACAGCCATGCCGTTCAGGTCTGTCCCCGCGGATGCAGCTGTGGCGGAGGTGTTCGGGATTTTCGACGTATCCGTGGCATTCACTTTCACATGATGAATACTCACGCCAAACTCTGCCGCCGCGATTTGCTGTATCTTCGTATGCAGGCCCTGACCCATTTCCGTACCGCCGTGGTTGACGAGGATTGTGCCGTCCTTGTACAGATTGACGAGCGCGCCGGCCTGATTGAGGAACGAAGTGGTAAACGATATCCCGAACTTCACCGGCGTTGCAGCCAGTCCTTTTTTGAGAAATTCATTCGATGCGTTGAATGTATCAACATCAGCTCTTCTTCTTTTGTATTCGGACGACTCCATCAGCTGATCGTAAATCAATTGCAGCCGGTTGTTCTCGATAACCTGTCCGTAATGAGTCGTATTGCGAGTGGTGGAACCGTAGAAGTTTCTTGCCCTGATTTCCGCAGCGTCCTTCTTGAGGTAGCGGGCAACCCGATCCATCACAGTTTCAATTACCGCCATGCCTTGCGGTCCGCCAAAACCCCGGAACGCTGTGTTGGAAGGAAGGTTCGTCTTGTGGACATGACCGACCACGGAGAGGTTGGGGATGTAGTAGGCGTTGTCGACATGCAGCATCGCCCGCTCCATGATTGCAAAGGAGAGATCCGTTGCGCAGCCGCCGTCACTGTGGAGGTCGATCTTCACGGCGAGGACATTGCCTTCATCGTCAAAACCGACTTCATACTTGGAGAGATACCGATGACGCTTGCCGGTGATCTTCATGTCGTCATCGCGGAAGAGCCTGATCTTCACCGGACATTTCGTTGCCCAACAAAGGAGGGCTGACCAGCAGGCAACATGGTTTCCCTGTGTTTCCTTGCCGCCGAACGCCCCGCCCATACGTCTGACTTCCACCACCACTTCATTCTTCCTGATGCCGAGCACCTCGGCAATGAGCGCTTGCGTTTCGGAAGGGTGTTGCGTCGAGCTGAATGCCCTGATCTCGTTGCCCTCACCCGGTATGCAAAGACATACCTGCGATTCGAGGTACCAATGTTCCTGAGCGCCGGTCCTCAATTCACCGGTGAGGCGATGCGGTGATGAGGCAAGGGCTTCCTCCACATTGCCACATGCCATTGTCCG
>CAYPVN010000115.1:0-6117 GCA_964414155.1 uncultured Chitinophagales bacterium | reverse complement strand
CCATGAAGCGCATCTTCCCGACTTCCTTTTACAATCCCATCACACTCATCGGGGTCGCAGTCGCTGCCTTGAGCTTCGGGCTAATCCTCTTTCTGATCCTCCTCGAGATGGTTTCCGAGAACCCGAAGCCGTACATGGGGATCATTGCATTCGTGATCCTTCCAGGCATCATGCTGACGGGATTGGCAATCGCGGCTATTGGAGTGTTTCGTGAACATCGACGGAGACGCGCGGGAAAACCTTCAGGCCTTCACCTGCCTCAAATCGATCTGAACAATCCCCGACATCGCACGGCAGTTTCGTTTACCGCAATAGGGATCATACTCCTCCTGATGTTCTCTGCGTTTGGCAGTTTCCAGGCGTACGAGCACACGGACTCCGATCAATTCTGCGGCGAGACCTGCCACAAGGTGATGGAACCGGAATACACTGCATACCAGTTCTCCCCTCATGCACGCGTGGGCTGTGTACAGTGCCACATAGGTTCTGGGGCAACCTGGTTTGTTCGATCCAAACTCTCAGGATCGTACCAGGTGTATGCGGTTTTGTTCAACAAGTATCCCCGCCCGATACCAACACCGATTTCAAACCTTCGCCCTGCACAGGAAACGTGCGAGCAATGCCATTGGCCGAAGCACTTCTTCTCTGAGAAGCTTCACGAGAACAAGTATTATCTTTCTAATGAAGAGAATACCAGGTGGAGTCTCGACTTGCTGGTCAAGATCGGTGGAGGGAATATCGAAGCCGGCCCTACGTCCGGCATCCACTGGCATATGAATATCGACAATGAGGTGACATACGCCGCAAGCGATTCTCAGCGACAGGTGATTCCCTGGGTACGTACCAGAAATTCCAATGGCAGGGAGGTGATCTATCGCAGTACCGACAACCCTCTCACGGACGATGAAGTATCAACAATGAAAATGCGCCGGATGGATTGCATCGATTGCCACAACCGCCCGACACATATCTACCATCCTCCAGCGCGTTCGGTGAATCACGTCATGTCCCTGGGGTGGATCGATCCGCAGCTTCCCAATGTAAAGAGTGTAGCTGTGAAGGCTCTTGAGTCTCCTTACTGCACGAAGCAGGCCGCAATGGACAGCATCGGTCTTTCCATTCGTGAATATTACCAATCCGATTACCCGGATGTTGCGAGCAAGAATGGTCCTGCCATCGAGCGTACGATCCAGGAGGTCCAGAAAATCTACAGCCGCAACTACTTCCCCGAAATGCAAGTAAGCTGGAGGAAGTTTCCAGACAATATCGGGCATTTGTACTACCCCGGATGCTTCCGTTGCCATGATGGGAAACATGTTTCTGCTGAGGGCAAAGTGTTGTCGCGGGATTGCAACTCCTGTCATACAATACTCGCCCAGAAATTTGAGCGCGACAGTCTCCGGTTGTCACTCGGTGGCATCGAGTACCGGCATCCTGTAGATATCGGAGATTCTTGGAAAGAGATGAACTGTTCCGATTGCCACGGTGCTCAATGAGAAAGCAACCGATGTCCGAGATTCAGCATAATGGAGTTGAGAGAGGGAAGAGGGATTTTCTCAAACTTGCCCTGGGAGGCAGTCTTGTCGCGTGGGTGGCTTCTGTTGTCTACCCGCTGTTTGCATACTTGAAACCTCCCAAACAGGCAGAGGTTGAGGTCAGCAGCGTGCGTGTCGGGGCTCTGAGCGAAATCGGAAAGGACACCGGTCAGATCGTGCGGTTCGGAAACAAACCGGTGATCGTTGTCCGTCTGGCGAACGGTGACGTACGGGCGTTCTCTGCCGTCTGCACGCACCTCGATTGCACTGTGCAGTACCGACAGGATATGGGGCTGATCTGGTGTGCTTGCCATAACGGGAAGTATGACCTCAATGGAAGAAACATTGCTGGTCCGCCACCTCGACCATTGGACGAATACAGAGTTGTTGTGCAGGGCGAAGAAGCCTTCGTTTCGAAAAAGGCATGAAATCACGCTTGCAAAAAATCTACGCCTGGGTGGATGACCGGGCGCAGCTCAAAGACCTGGTCGAGTTCATGGGGAAGAAGTATGTCCCTCTCCATCGGGGTTCGATTTGGTACTACTTCGGGGGTGTGTCTCTTTTCCTGTTTATCATTCAGGTCGTAACCGGGATCTTGCTCTTGCTGTATTACAAGGGAAGTGAGCAGCTCGCTTTTGAGAGCATTCAATTCATCATGTCGAAGGTGAGGTTTGGCTGGCTGATCCGATCGATTCACAGCTGGGCGGCCAATTTGTTCATCCTCTCGATTTTCATTCATATGTTCAGCGTGTATTTCGAGAAAGCATATCGGAAGCCGAGAGAAATAACGTGGCTCTCGGGGGTGTTCATGTTGTTCCTCGCGTTTGGATTTGGATTCAGCGGGTATCTTCTTCCGTGGAATGAGCTCGCGTTCTTCGCGACGAAAGTCGGAACGGACATCGCCGGTGTGCTTCCCTTCATCGGTAAACCGATCATGATCTTCCTGCGCGGCGGTGAAGATGTCACCGGAGCAACGCTTTCGCGCTTCTTCGGCTTCCATGTTGCAGTTTTTCCTGGAATTTTCACCGTCCTGCTGGGGATACATCTTCTGCTCGTCCAGCGACAAGGGATGAGCGTCCCTTTGGGCTCGGAAGAATCAAAGTCCGTCGAGCAGAAAACGATGCCGTTCTTTCCGAACTTTCTCCTCCGTGACTTGTTGTTCTGGCTGATTGTTCTCAATCTCCTAGCGATCCTGGCGGTGTTCTTCCCATGGGAGTTGGGGGTGAAAGCTGACCCATTTGCCTCGGCACCCGCAGGTATCAAACCGGAATGGTACTTCCTGTTCATGTTCCAGACCCTTAAGTACTTTCCAGCGCAAGTACTCGTTATTGATGGGGAAGTGCTGGGGATCTTACTGTTTGGTGCGGCCGGTTTCTTATGGGTGCTGGTTCCGTTCTGGGACCAGAAGAGCTCCAGGGGAGAACATAATCGTCTCATTAACTACATCGGCGTTGGCGTTGTAATGTACATCATAGTGCTCACGATTCTGGGATGGCTTTTGTGAAAACCGCGGCCCATATAGTAATCCCAGTCTTTTTTGCTCTGAGCGTTTTGGGCAGAGGAAACGCGCTTGCTGCAGACCAGTGCCGTACATGTCATGAGCTGCTCGAAGATAAACCATCTTCGCTGTTCAAACATGACATCCACTCAAAAAAGGGCATCACATGCGCCGGATGCCATGGCGGCAATGCGGCAACTGACGATATGGAAAAGGCCATGAGCAAGGAAGAGGGATTCATTGGTGTCCCGAAAGAAGACGACATCTCTGCTGTGTGTGCGGACTGCCATGCAAACACGGACAAGATGAAACGGTACGGTTCGACAATTCCGGTGGATCAATTCCAAAAGCTTCAAACGAGCGTTCATGGCAAACTGTCGACGACAGGAAAAGAGCGGATTGCCCAATGCACGACATGCCACAACGCTCATGGAATCGTAGCCGTTCGCGATCCTTCTTCACCAGTGTATCCGCTTTCTGTGACAAAGACGTGCGCGCAATGCCATAGCAACGCACAGTATATGCGCTCGTACAATCCAGGTCTGCCGGTGGATCAACTGGAGAAGTACCGGACGAGTGTGCACGGGGTGAAAAACGCCAAAGGCGATGCTAAACCTGCTGAATGTGCAAGCTGCCATGGCAGTCACGACATTCTTGCCGTCAAGGATGTAAAATCAAAAGTCTATCCAACAAACTTACCTTCAACATGCGCATCCTGCCATAGCAATACAGAATACATGAAGGGCTATGGCATCCCCACAGATCAGTTCGACAAGTTTGCTCAGAGCGTACATGGCATTGCCTTGCTTGAAAAGCATGACCTCGGAGCCCCTGCATGTAACAACTGTCATGGCAACCATGGGGCAGCTCCTCCGGGTGTGGAATCGATATCAAAAGTCTGCGGAACATGCCATGCTCTCAATGCCGATCTGTTCTCCTCAAGCCCGCACAAGCGAGCGTTCGACGAACGAAAGCTTCCCGAGTGCGAGACATGCCATAGCAACCATCTGATCATCGCGGCAACAAACAAGCTGCTCGGCACATCGAAGGATGCGGTATGCAGCAAGTGTCATTCCGAAACAGAAAGCGCAAAAGGCTATCACGCCGCCGGGTTGATGCGGAGTCTTATTGATGGCCTGGAAGCGAAAGAACATCTTGCGCAACAGTTGGTGGCGGATGCGGAGCAAAAGGGGATGGAAATTGGCGAGGCAAAGTTCAAGCTTCGAGATGTTCGGCAGGCCCGGCTCGAGGCGAGGACTGAAGTCCATGCGTTTGACGAAGACAAGCTGAAGAAGATCACGGAGAAAGGCCTGAGCGCCGCGTCGGTGGTTAGCGGAGACGCGCGGGAGGCCATTGACGAGTACTATTTTCGCCGCATCGGTCTGGGTGTTTCAACACTGTTTATTACCGTTCTCGCAATTTCACTCTATCTGTTCATCCGGCGTCTCGAACGTCGACAACATTCAAAGGGATCAGTTCACATACAGTGAGAAAAACATTTCCAAACAAGGAGGGAACCGTGCACCGTCAACGCATTCTTGCTGCAATCGTTATCGGTATAATAGTAGCTGCTTTCGCGGCCCGGGCCGATGACAAGAAAACCGAGTACAACTATGTCGGCACGAAACTCTGCGCGGCATGTCATAAAGCGGGGAAGGGTGGGACTGCGTACGCGGTCTGGGAGAAGAGCGCTCACGCAAAAGCATACAAGACTCTTGAAGGAGACGAGGCAAAGAAGATCGCGAAAGAGAAGGGACTGAAGACGGCTCCCGCTGAGAGCCCCGAATGCTTGAAATGCCACGTACCCGGCGGAGGAAGTGCGAAGAATATTGAGAAGACATTCGATATGAAAGACGGCGTTACATGCGAGGTCTGTCACGGTGCGGCATCGGGATACAAGATGCTCCACAGTAAAGGGGATCTTGCAAAGTCAAAGGCGGCAGGATTGATGATCGCAGACAAGACAGGCAAGATGTGCGAGACCTGCCACAACTCCGAGAGCCCCTCGTTCAAGGAGTTCAAGTTCGCGGAGATGTGGAAGAAGATCGAGCATGGACTTCCACCGAAGAAGTAATATCGAGTCCAAGCAAATGCCGATACCCTCAGCCAAGGGGGCGTAACATGATACGCCCCTGCAGCATTTTGAGAGATCGTGACGCCACGATTCGGAACACACGTTGAGTTTGCCACAGAAGAGAATCGTAACAGAAAACTGGTTGCCTCACCCCGGATATGTACCCACCAGCTTCTTGAACCAACGATGCACCGAGTGCACCGACGTTACCGGCTCTAAAAACATCAGCAGGCATTCTCCATGAACAACGGTAATGTTATGCTTGCGGGCGATGTCTCTTGAACCATCCGATTCAGAGCCTTGCTGCATCCAGACTGTTCGTATCCCTTTCCTAACGCAATCCACAAGCACATCCTCCGTCACCTTCGGCGGCACAACGGTGACAATAGATTTTACCTGTTCAGGCAGGTCCATCACAGAGTGGAAGCACGTTTCGCCCTCGACATCCGGAAGTGTGGGATGTACAGGATAGACTGTGAAGCCCCGCTCCTTCATCGCACGATAAACGATGTTTCCGAACTTTCTTTTATTGGCAGACACACCGACCACTGCAAAGGCTTTTGAAGAGTAGAACCGGCTAATCGTTTCCCTCAAACCATCATTCATCTCAATTCCTCCCGATTAACATCTGTTCCTTTAGTTTGGAAGTGTTCAGCGCCCGATCCCTTCCTTTGTTCTCCCGTCTCCGTCCTTTGAGCTTCTCACCTGTACGTATTCAGCGCTCGCATGTAATTCGCCCGCTCGAACGCGGCTGGATCGGCAACGGATTTCTGGCTCATGCTGCCTTTCATCTGGCTCACAGAAACATATTCATGGTCCAGCATCCATTGATCGAGATCTGTGAGGACTTGTCTGAGATGAGCAGGGCCATTCTTCAGAAGGGCGGAACACATCATCGTGACATCTGCCCCGGCCATTAACATCTTGATGACGTCTTGCGCCGTGTGAATCCCGCTTGTTGCCGCGAGACTTGCCTTGAGCCTGCCGTGAAGTATTGCAATCCATCGAAG
>CAYPVN010000114.1:3076-6181 GCA_964414155.1 uncultured Chitinophagales bacterium | reverse complement strand
ACGATGAGTGCGAAGAAAGATGCAATTGTCAATATGGGAGGGTTTCTTGCGCTCAACGACCCCACGCTGGCAGCGAAGGCGAGGAACTTGCTGATCATGACGGAGGGATTTCCAACGTATGGCGGACTTGCAGGCCGTGACCTTGAAGCCATTGCTCAGGGTCTCGACGAGGTTCTCGATGAACACTACCTGCAATACCGGATCCGCTCTGTGGAGTATCTCGGGGAACGACTCTCGAACAGCGGAGTTCCGATTCTCCAACCTCCGGGGGGGCATGCCGTTTATCTGAATGCGAGGAAGTTTCTTCCCCATATTTCGGTGGACCAGTATCCCGGGCAGTCACTGGTTGTTGAACTTTTTCGTCGAGGAGGAATCCGGTCGGTCGAAATTGGCAGTGTCATGTTCGGGAAGCATGATTCATCGGGAGGTTTCGTTCCAGCAAGAATGGAGCTGGTGCGTCTTGCCATTCCGCGACGCGTCTATACACAGAGTCACATCGATTACGTGATCGAGGTTGTGATCGAAGTGTTTGCTGAGAGGAATACCATGAGGGGGTACAGAATTATCGAGGAGTCGACGACCTTGAGACACTTCACAGCAAAGTTCGAGCCGGTGATTTGACTCCGGTTTGTTCAGTCGTTTTGAACACTCCAAAATTCCGTTGCTTGGGAGTGGAATTTTTGCTATACTCTAAACGGTTGATATACTTTAGGTTGTGGTTTTGCGGATAAGCTTTTCTTCTTGCACTTGAGGTTTGGAACCTGGTGGGATTATTACAGCAAAAGCATGATCATCTGTAGTGTTTGCCGGGCTGAGAATGACGACCTTGCCATCGTATGCCCTGCCTGCAAGAGCTTTCTTCAAACACGGGTTGACACACTCGATCTTTTCGGCACAGTCTGGCAGCTGATTGATTCTCCACGGCCGGCCTTCAAGAGGATCGTTCTTTCTCAACATAAAAACTACCTGATCTTGTTGAGTTCGTTGCTCGGCATTAGCATCGTCTATAGTGTGATCTGGTTCGAGAGGTTGGGAGACACGTTCGCAAACGTGCTAACGTTGGTTGGAGCGGGACTCTTGATCGGTCCAATAGTCGGAATCCTGTTCGTTCTCGCCTTTGCGTTCTTCAGCGTGAGGACAACAAAAGCGCTTGGCGGAAAGGCGACTTTGAAGAACATGAGTGCTGTGGTTGCATATTCTTCCGTACCGATTATTCTCTCACTCGTGTTGGTGTTTCCCGTTGAGATAGCAGTCTTTGGTTTGGATTTTTTTGGGAATAATCCTCCACCGATGGTTATCAAGCCTGTTGTCTATGTGGCTCTTCTCAGCATGGATTTCCTTGCTGTGGGGTGGTTCTTTTTGTTGCTGGTTGAGGGAACCGCAGTTGCAACTGGATTCTCAAGATTGAGGTCACTGATTGTCACCTTGGGGTCAGGGGGGTTAGCGGGCCTGGGACTCGTTGCATTCCATTTTGTTTAATGCGGGCCGAAAGAGGAGGGACTCGTTCAGCTTGAAGAAAGAGGAATTCGAGACCATCGCACAGGAAGTTTTTGACTCTTTGCCGGAACCGTTTGGCCAGACTATTGAAAATGTCCAGATCGTGGTTGAGGATGTTCCGGACGTCCATGTTATGCAGAAAACTCGGATTCAGTCACCGTCACTGCTGCTCGGCTTGTATGAAGGGATTCCATTGAACAAACGGGGCTCGGCGTATGGAGCGTATCCGACCGTTCCCGATAAGATCACCCTGTACCAGCAGAACATAGAGGGTGTGGCGAGAACAGATGCCGCCCTTCGGGCGAAAATCCGAGAGGTATTGATCCATGAAATCGCTCATTACTTCGGCATGAACGAGGAGGAAGTGCGCAACGCAGGTTATTGATTTCACTATTCCCTCCATCAACGAAAGGAAACTAACGAATGCCCAAAGTGATGTTCACAATCTCCTACGGCATCAAGCCAGAGGTTCGTGAGCAGTATCTGGCGCTTATTAAGGAAATGAAGGAACACCTCACCAATGTGGGGAAAAAGAATTACTCAGTCTTCGAAGCGAAGGGAAAGAAGGATCAATTCTCAGAGGTCTTCAAAACAGAGAGCCTCGAAGAGTTCGATGCCCTCGAAGACAATCAGGATGAGAAAACGCAGGAACTTGTCAGCAAATTGGAAGACTATATTGATGATGACGGAATGAAGTATTCGACTCTTGTAGAGATTGATTAATGTAGGGGAAGGATTGCAGGATGGCTTTATCACGTAACATTGACCCTATTGCACAGCTGATGCAGGAACACGACCACGCGTTGGTTCAACTCTCATCGCTGAACAAGGCAACGCGGGCTCTTTCTGAGAACGGGTTCAGTCAGGATGTATACCAGCGAATACTCGACGCGCTCAAGTTCATCGAAGACGAGGTAAGCGTCCATAACAAGAGCGAAGAGGAGGCACTGTTCCCTGTTCTTGAACGCTACGTTGAAGGCCCAACGAAAATCATGCGGGATGATCATAAAGAAATGAGGAAAGAGTTCAAGCGTCTTCGTAAAGCGGTTGACCGGGTCGAAAAGAACCGGAAGGATAAGGATGCAGCCGCGGAGCTCGTTGTCATCTCGAAAACGATAGTCCAGCGCTTTGTGAATCATATTCACAAAGAGAATCACATACTGTTTCCGCTTGTCCAGAAGTTCCTCACCAAGGACGCCTTGCGTGAGGTTGCGCGCCGGATGCTATGATGTACACCGGGTGGTACCACCCGCTTCCTAGTTATCTGCACAAGCAAATGAACTTTCCCAGAGCACTCATACTCCTATTGTTCCTGGCGGCTTTCGATTGGACCGTCTTTGCGCAAGAGACATACCTAACGGATGATGGTGTCAAGTTTAAGGTAGAAGTAGTTGCAAAAAACCTGACCATCCCATGGTCCATCGCCTTTGCAGAGGGAGATCTATTTTTCACTGAACGAACCGGAAGCCTCCAAGTGCTGAAGAAGGGAGTAGGCGTTCCCAAGCTTCTTGCCCGGCTGGATGACGTTCGCGCTGTGGGGGAGGGTGGGCTGATGGGCCTGGCCTTTCATCCCTCGTTCACTAGGAATCGATTCGTTTACCTGAGTTA
>CAYPVN010000114.1:0-2976 GCA_964414155.1 uncultured Chitinophagales bacterium | reverse complement strand
TGCAGGATCCGTTTTGGCCCGGACGCAAAGTTGTACGTAACAACAGGCGATGCCGCTCAACGGGATATTGCGCAGGCCATGTCCTCATTCGGTGGTAAGATTCTTCGTTTGAATGATGACGGCTCCATTCCTGACGATAACCCGTTCAAAGGTTCACCCGTTTATTCACTTGGACATCGAAACGGGCAGGGGATAGACTGGCACCCTACGCTTGGACTCCTGTTCGAATCGGAACACGGACCGTCAGGTTTCGATGGACCAGGTGGCGGAGACGAGATCAACATTATCGAAGCAGGGAAGAATTATGGATGGCCAACAATCCATCATCAGCAAACAGCTGAGGAAATGGTGAGCCCTCTTCTTGAGTTCACGCCAGCAATTGCCCCCAGCGGAGCATCATTCTACTCAGGTCGCCAGTTTCCCAGCTTCACAAATAACCTCTTTATTGCCACTCTCCGTGGGAGCCACATTCTGAGAGTCGTATTGAAGAAAAGTGACCCGCGTAGTGTGTCTTTTTCGGAACGACTTCTTGAAGGTAAATACAAACGAATTCGAGACATCGTCGAAGGACCTGATGGCTTCCTGTACTTCTGCACAAGTAATCGCGACGGAAGAGCCACACCAAGCTCTGACGACGATAGGATACTCCGAATCGTTCCCGTGAACTAGAGTGAAATACGTTATCTGTAAAGGACTAAGGTAATAGACAATCACATTTGCACTTAGGTTCCTTGTAATGATTCCAAATCTCACATTTACTCAGCTGCGGGATCTCCTTCAAACCGTTTTCCATCTCACACCGTCAGAAACTGGTCTTTCCATTCTTGTAGATCTACCAAACCATTCACTTCCGGATAACCCCGCATGGAGCGACAGAAGAAACATAGCTTTGGAATGGTTCAAGTCGGTTCAGCAATCCCTTACTCAGACATCATTTCAATCGGTCAGCCTGATTTCATACGAGAATGTAGGAAGCAACAATGGTGACTTGCCCGATGTAGTCACAATGTGCAAGTCGGATGTGGAATCCAGAACAATGAATGTGGGGGACCTTGTCAGACTCGAACAGATTTTGAAATCCTCAAGCGTTATTCTTGCCATGACCCAGCTTTCGGCAACTGCTCCGCTCAAGATACTCGCGCGGAAGCACGGATTCCGGGGAGCGACGCTCCCTGGCTTTAGTCGTAACATGATTCCCACGCTTCAGTTGGACTACGAGAAGGTGGAAGATCGAGTTCTGGTTTTCAAGAAAAGGATGGACGATGCTATGGGTGTGGAGGTTCGGCTTTCTGTTAATGGAAATCCATTTATGTCATTCTATGATTTGAGATTCCGTTCAGGCCATGCAAGCGGAGGATTAATGCGGGAATCGGGAAGCGTCGGGAACCTACCTTCTGGAGAAGCTTACATCGTTCCTTACGAGGGCGAGAAACTGAACGAACCAAGTAAGACCTCGGGTGTACTTCCGGTACAATTCGATCAAGAGATTGTTGTCTACGAGATCGAAGCGAACAGGGCACGTCGAGTTATTTCGAGTGGAAAGTATTCTGAACAAGAAACAAGGAAGCTCGAAGAAGAGCCTGCCTATGGCAATATTGCAGAAGTCGGTATCGGTGTGCTAGGGGAGTGGGGCGTAACCGCCGTCGGGAGCACACTGCTGGACGAGAAGCTTGGATTGCACATTGCCTTTGGCAGAAGTGAACACTTCGGGGGCATCACTGGTCCCTCATCGTTCAAGGATCCCAAAAAGGTCATCCACATTGATCGCGTGTATGTCCCGTCAGTTCAACCGATGATTACGGTAGATGAAGTGACTTTTTCCTTCGAGGGTGGAAAGCGTGAAACCATAATGCGTTCCGGGGAGTTTATTGTTTGAACAGTTTAACCAATATCTAGGGAAAAATGCCATGAGGAAGGACGTTGCGTTAATCTACACAATCACCCTGTTGCTGCTCTTCACCTTGGGAGCCGAGGCGAAGATTAAGACTTCTTGGGTTGAATACAAGAGCGGCAAGGAAATAGTTCGCGCCTACATGGCGCAACCGGAAGGCGAGGGACCATTCCCCGGCCTCATAGTCATTCATGAGTGGTGGGGGCTCAACGATTGGGTGAAAGAGAAGGCCGATGATTTTGCAAATCAAGGATATGTTGCCCTCGCGGTCGACCTTTATCGAGGCAGGAGTGCCGCTTCTTCGGATGAAGCACACGAGCTTATGCGTGGCGTTCCGGAAGATCGAGCAGCACGAGACCTTAAGGCGGCCGATGCATTTCTCAAAACTCTCAAGAATGTTAAACAGGATCGAATCGGTTCAATTGGCTGGTGCATGGGAGGCGGCTATTCTCTCGCAACAGCGCTCAACGTCAAGTCTTTGGCAGCATGCGTGATATGCTACGGTAGAATGGTTACCGAGCAAGATGAACTCCAAAAGATCCCATGCCCCATACTAGGAATTTTTGGGGAGGATGATCGGGGCATTCCGCCGACAAGCGTGAAGGAATTCGAAGAGGCTGCAACAGGAGAAGGAAAAGAAGTCAGAACCGTGATATACCCTGACGCAGGGCACGGCTTCATGAATCCGAACAACAAGGGCGGGTACCGGGACAGTGCCGCCACGGATGCGTGGAAACAGATTCTCTCCTTCTTTGAGAGTACACTGAAGAAGGAAAACAAGTGACTTAGGGGAAGACTTTGCAACCAAAGGGGATCAAGCGAGAAGGCACAACAAGATTATTGATTACATGGGACGATGGTCATGAAGGCCCCGTCTCTTTGAAGCATCTGCGAGACTCATGTCCTTGCGCCGGATGCAAAGGGGAAACGGTCCTTTTCCGTACATACGTCCCACCAGCTGCTAACCCCGATGCTCCGGGTCGGTATGAATTACTAGCCGCCGAGCAAGTCGGGGGCTACGCTGTGAAGTTTTCCTGGGCTGATGGGCATCATCTCGGCATCTACCATTGGGAATACCTCCGTTC
>CAYPVN010000113.1:3754-6298 GCA_964414155.1 uncultured Chitinophagales bacterium | reverse complement strand
GGTGGAATGAAGTGGAACAAGGTGTCCGATACAAATATCGGTAACCGACCCTTCTATTATGGTGAGATCCATGTCGATCCGAAGAACGAAAACCGTATTTACAACTTGTACTCGCTTGTCACGGTGAGTGAAGATGGAGGGAAAACATTTGAGACGCTGCTTCCTTTCTCCAAAATCCACGTGGACCATCACGCGTGGTACATACACCCCGAGAATACGAACTTCCTGATGGACGGAAACGACGGAGGCGCGGCGATCTCCCACGACCGGGGCAAGACGTGGCGGTTCGTTGAGAACCTGCCGCTTGCACAGTTTTATCACATCAACGTTGATAATGAAACTCCATACAATGTGTACGGAGGCATGCAGGATAACGGATCGTGGAAAGGTCCGGCGTACGTTTGGCGCAGCGGTGGAATTCGCAACTCGTATTGGGAGGAAGTTGCCTTCGGCGATGGGTTTGATGTCGTACCCGACCGGAGCAACGTCCGTTACGTGTACGCAATGTCCCAGGGTGGCAACCTCTTTCGCACCGATACCGAAACCGGCGAGCAGGAGTTCATCCGTCCCATTCGCCCCGACAATATACGGCTGCGATTCAACTGGAATGCCGGCATTGCTCACGATCCGTTCGGTGCGACCACCATTTACTACGGGAGCCAGTTCCTCCACAAGAGTACCGACCGCGGAAACACCTGGCGGATCATCTCCCCCGATCTGACAACGAACGACACATCGAAACAGAAACAAATGGAAAGCGGCGGGTTGACGTACGATGTTACCCAGGCCGAGAACCACACAACCATCATCACGATCGCCCCGAGTCCCGTGAAGCAAGGAGTCATCTGGGTTGGTACAGACGACGGAAATGTGCAGGTAACACAGGATGGCGGCGCAACCTGGACGAACGTGGCCAGGAATATCAAAGGCGTGCCGGAAAATACATGGGTTCCTCAGATTCAAGCTTCATCCTATGACCCCGGGGAGGCATTTGTAGTCTTCGATAATCACCGTCGAAATGATTGGACTCCGTATGTCTATCGCACGACCAATTTGGGAGAATCGTGGAGCCGTTTGGTTGATGAGAAGAAAGTCTGGGGCTACGCACTTGCGATCGTGCAAGACCCGGTTGAACCGAGACTGCTTTTTCTAGGTACTGAATTTGGATTGTATGTAAGTATCGACCGGGGCGAAACATGGACAAAATGGAAGCCAGGTTATCCGACAGTATCCACAATGGATCTGGCAATTCATCCCAAAGAATACGATCTGGCAATTGCAACGTTCGGCCGCGCTGCGTATGTCATCGATGATATCCGTCCACTCCGGGCAATTGCGCGGCAAGGGATTCAACTGCTCGACAAGCCGCTCAAGGTTTTTGAAATTCCGGACGCAGTGCTTGCGGAATACAAACAGGCAGCGGGAACACGTTTCACCGGCGAGGCAGGCTTTGCCGGTGAGAACCGTCCGAACGGAGCCTTGATCTCCTACCTCGTGAACCCGGATACAACGAAGAAAAAGGGCGCAAGCAAAGAGGAGGAGGAATCTAATGAGGATACTTCATCAGTTGAAACACGCGCAGCGAAGGCCGACAGCGTGAAAATCGAGATACTTGATTCGGCCAACGAGGTAATCCGCACGCTGAAAGGCGAAGCAAAACGCGGGATCAACCGCGCAACGTGGGGACTTGACCGCAAAGGCGAGCGGTCCCCATCCGAGCAACGACCAGAGCGCTTGTCGACGGAATCTGGTGGGCCGCAGGTTCTACCGGGTACTTACAAGGTTCGCATCACGTCGGGTAAGGTTCTGGATTCTACAATGGTCACCGTCAGGTTCGATCCGAGATTCACCATCGCAGAATCCGATTTGCGCGCAAAGAATGCACTGAGAGAGGAACTGCTCAAGCGGACACGACTTGCCACCGAAGCTGCCGACAGATTGCGCGATGCGAAGAAGCGAGTCGATCAGATAACAGGACTGATCAAAGGTCGTGAAGACTCGACGGCCAAGAACACGAAACGGAAAGGCAAGGCTATTCAGGATTCGATTCAAACGCTGACGGAATTGATTACGCCGAAGGAGGTGCAGGGAATCCGGGGCGATCCATCCTTGCTGGGGTCACGCATTAGTAGTGCCTCGGACTACCTGAACGCAACCTGGGAACCTCTGAACGAGGCAGGAAAGGTCGCCGTCGGCCAGGCGAACGAAAGTCTGAAAAAGGTTGCCGATGCGATCAACAAGTTTTTTGAACGCGACTGGCCTGCATATAAGGAAGCGGTAGATTCAGCGAAGATCTTGCTCGTCGAGCCATACAAGCCGATAGAGGTTGGAAACTAGCACAACGACAGCGGAGATGTTTTCTGGGAGACGGGAGCGTAAGTCAATTCAAGAAGGAAGAAGTCCGGACGATGTTCGATGCCATCGCGTACCGGTACGACCTGCTCAATCATCTCTTGAGCGTCGGACTTGATCGCTATTGGCGGCGGAAACTTGCTGAGCAAGTACGCGCAGTCGCACCGAAACGCATCCTCGACGTAGCAACGG
>CAYPVN010000113.1:0-3654 GCA_964414155.1 uncultured Chitinophagales bacterium | reverse complement strand
CTTGCTGAGCAAGTACGCGCAGTCGCACCGAAACGCATCCTCGACGTAGCAACGGGAACGGCAGACTCGGCAATTGCCACTTTGAAGCTGAACCCTGAACGAGTAATCGGCGTTGACATTGCAGAAGAGATGTTGAGATATGGACGGATGAAACTTGTCCGTAAGGGACTCGATAGGGTGATAACGTTGCAGAGGGGTGAAGCCGAGAACCTTCCGTTTGAACCCAACAGTTTCGACGCAGTTATCGTCGCCTTCGGAGCCCGTAACTTCGCCGACCTGAACCGTGGGCTCGCGGAAATGCACCGGGTGCTGCGGCCTGGTGGCGTGGCCGCCATCTTGGAATTCTCAAAGCCATCGACATTCGGCATCAAGCAACTCTATTTCTTTTACTTTCTGAAGATCATTCCAAGAATCGGGCAGTGGATTTCCGGCAGTCAGGTTGCGTACAGGTATCTGCCCGAAACCGTGATGAAGTTCCCGGAGGGTTCGGATTTCCTATCGATACTGCAGACAGTCGGATTCAAAAACCTGGCGGAAGAACGCTTGACGTTCGGCGTCGCAACAATTTATGCTGGAACTAAGTAACTCATTCATCCATCATCGGTTCTCCATTACTCCGACACTCCATTATCATATGCCCGAACGGATCATTCGCGTAGGCCACAGCCCCGATCCCGATGATGCCTTCATGTTCTACGGCCTGGCCAGCGGTAAGGTGAAGCTGGAAGGCATCCGGGTCGAGCATGTTCTTGAAGACATCCAGTCGCTGAACGAACGCGCGATGCGGGCTGAGCTGGAAGTGACGGCCATCTCCGCTCACACGTTCCCCTTTGTTGCGGAGAAGTATTGGATCATGCGCACCGGCGCGAGCATGGGCGAAGGATATGGACCGGTCATCATCTCTCGCAAATACAAATCGCTCAACGAGCTGCAAGGAAAAACTGTCGGCACTCCGGGACCGCTCACAACAGCAACACTCCTGTTCAAGATCTTCACGGATGGGATCAACAACGTCGACATGTCATTTGATAGGATCATGAAAGCTGTTGATGATGGGATTGTCGATGCAGGATTGTTGATTCATGAAGGGCAGATCACGTACCAGTCGCTGGGTTACAACAAGGTGCTGGACTTTGGAGAATTGTGGGAGAAAGAAACGAGCGGACTTCCCCTTCCTCTAGGACTCGACGTGGTGAGGAAAGACTTAGGCGAAGACCTTGCGCGTAAACTTTCACAAGGACTCAAAGACAGCATCGCATACGGTTACAACCATCAAGACGAGTCCATTCCCTACGCGATGCAATGGGGGCGGGGGATCGATGAGAAACTTGGTGAGAAGTTTGTGAAAATGTACGTGAGCGAACTGACGATCGACATGGGGGAACGGGGAAAGCGGGCGCTGGAGTTGTTATTCGAGAAGGGATTTGAGAAGGGACTGGTAACCCAGATCCCCGAAGTAAGGCTACTGTAACAAGCGATTGTGGAGGGTGAAGGAGCGATGCGGTTCGCGGTATTTTTTGCAACGTGGTTTTGCATTCTTGGGCTTGCCTACTGGTACGTCGGACGACGACTGATCCGGCCTATTTCCGGAACCCCCGGAAAGAAACGCGTTTTCTGGTGGCTCATCTTGAGCTGGTACCTCCTGCCAATCATCCCCTTCCTTTTTTTCTTAAGCGGCGTTCACAATTCACTCATAGACTTACTGACATGGATAGGGCAAATCGGCCTCGGGAGCTTTACTCTCATCCTTACCTTTGTCGCCGCGCGTGATCTCGCGTTACTGTTCAGGAAAATCTGGGACAGGCTTGCGAAAGTCTTTCAACGTCCGACACGGGGAGAAGCTACCGAATTTAATGCTGAACGGAGACAGTTCTTTGTCCATTCCACCAACATCGGAATATTGGGCGCGGTCACTGTCCTCACGGGATACGGCCTGTACGAAGCACGCCGCCGCGCGGACATCGAAGAAATAACTATCCCGCTCGTCAACTTGCCGAAGGAGTTTGAAGGCTTCCGCATTGTCCAGTTCACCGATCTTCACGCGGGGCCGACGATTAAGCGGGCGTTCGTTGAGGGAATTGCTGAACAGGTGGACGCGCTGAAAGGCGATTGTCTTGTGTTCACCGGCGATCTCATTGACGGAAGCGTTGCATGGCTCAAGAACGATGTGGCTCCGCTGCGGGATCTCTCCGCTCCTTTCGGGAAGTTTTTTATCACTGGCAACCATGAATACTACTCAGGTGTAATCCCCTGGATTGAGGAAGCCGGCAGGCTGGGATTCGATGTGTTGTTAAATGAACACAGGGTGTTACAACGCGGGGCTGGCCGTATCGTCCTTGCTGGTGTTACTGATTACAGCGCAGGAGATTTCATTTCTGAACAGACCTCCAGTGCGGCATCCGCTCTCGCCCAATCACCGGCAGGCCTCGTGAGGATCGTGCTCGCCCACCAACCTCGCAGCGTCTACGATGTCGCAGCGGCCGGCGCTGACTTGCAGATTTCCGGCCACACGCACGGCGGACAGTTCTTCCCATGGAACCGCCTCGCAACGTTCAATCAGCCGTTCATCAAAGGACTGCACAAGTACAAAAAGACTTGGGTGTATGTAAGTCGAGGTACTGGTTATTGGGGACCGCCGATACGGATTGGGATTCCGCCGGAGATTACCGTTCTGAGACTGACAAACGCGTAAGGTGAGATTCGGGCGAGAAGGATACCGATTTAGGCGGCCACTTCCTCGGCCAGCGGGAAGGTATTGAAGATCTCGTACAATGTCGTTCGCTGCGCCGCCGCAAAGCCGGCGCCGTGAATTAGTGAGATGCACTCCTCGGTGTTTGTCTTGTTCACAAAATTTGCCGCAGCGTGGACGTTCTCTTCCAGGAGAGTCCCTCCGAAATCATCGGCGCCGAAGTGGAGCGCGATCTGACCCGCCTTCTTCCCTTCAGAAAACCATGACGCCTGAATGTGGTCAAAGTTGTCCAGGTAAATGCGTGAGAAGGCGATGATGCGGTAGTACTGATTGGCAGTCGCGTAGTGAGGGATGATCTTCTCCAGCGGCGTGTTGCCGGGCTTGAAACTCCACGGAACGAACGCCGTAAAGCCATGTAACTCATCCTGCAGCCGCCGGACAACCTCCAGATGCTCCACGATGTCTTCATCCATCTCCAGATGACCGTACATCATTGTGGCAGTGGACCTGAACCCGATCTTGTGCGCCTCACGCATGACGTTGAGCCAGTCAGCGCTTGTGCCTTTCAGGTGGCTGATTTTTTTCTTCACACGGTCAGAGAGAATCTCCGCCCCGCCACCCGGGATCGAACGCTGTCCAGCATCCCACAGCCGCTGCAACACCTGCGGAACGGTCAGTCCTGAAATCTGAGACATCCCGATAATCTCCGATGTGGAATAGAAGTGCGGCGAGACCTCCGGCACTTCCTTCACCGTCCGTTCGACCAATTCAATGTAGTACTCAAACGGCAGCGCCGGGTTAACGCCGCCTTGCATGAGGATTGTTGTCACTCCCTTCGCCGCCGATTCTTTGAAGCTGCGGATCATATGGTCTACCGAGTAGGTGTACTCCCCTTCGTCTCCCGGATGCCGGTAGAACGCGCAGAAGATGCAATCAACGTTGCAGATGTTCGTGTAGTTCGGGTT
>CAYPVN010000112.1:1253-6335 GCA_964414155.1 uncultured Chitinophagales bacterium | reverse complement strand
AAACTCAACAAGGAGTCGGGGCTTACCGTTATTTCAGTTTCACATGAGTTGAACCTTGCTTCAACCTACAGCGATCGGATTGCAATGCTTGTCTGTGGATCTCTCGCGGGAATAGGATCACCCAAAGAGGTTCTCACCGAAACGCGGATACGCGAGGTCTTTCGTACGAACGTCCTTGTTGACGAACACCCGGTCGGAGGTACGCCAAGAGTAACTCCGGTCTTCAACTAATAACCAGATTACGACATCACCATCGATCAGATATTCCCATGCCGATATTCGAACACCTTGAAAAGCGAGACCATGAGCAGGTCGTCGTCTGCTCGGATAAGAACTCCGGCTTGAAAGCCATTATCGCAATTCACAACACCACCCTCGGCCCTGCCTTGGGCGGAACCCGAATGTGGATGTATACTTCCGATGAAGACGCTCTGGATGACGTGTTACGTCTCTCCCGCGGAATGACCTACAAGGCTGCAATAGCCGGCCTCAATTTGGGAGGAGGCAAGGCTGTTATCATTGGGGATCCGAACAAGGACAAAACCGAATCGATGTTTCGGGCGTTCGGTCGCTTCGTGGAAGGACTTGCCGGACGCTACATTACTGCCGAGGATGTCGGCACGGACGTCCGCGATATGGAATATGTTCGCATGGAGACGAAGTATGTCACCGGTATCGACAAGGCGCTTGGCGGCAGCGGTGATCCATCGCCGGTCACCGCATTCGGCGTGTATATGGGAATGAAAGCAAGCATGAAAAAGCTTACCGGGAAGGACTCGTTAAATGGCAAGAGGGTCGCTATCCAGGGAGCGGGACATGTGGCTGCATACGTTTGTGAGCATCTCGCGAAGGAAGGGGCGAAGATCTTTATTTCTGACATCTACCCCGAGAAGGTGGAACGGTTAGCGCACAAGACGAAAGCTGAGATCGTCGACCCTGAAAAGATCTATGAAATTGATGCAGATGTGTTTTGCCCCTGTGCGCTTGGCGCCATCATCAACGACAAGACTATCCCGAAATTCAAATTCAAGGTTATCGCCGGAGGAGCAAACAACCAGCTCGCAGAAGAAGCGAAGCACGGACAAATGCTCGTCGAGCGAGGCATCATGTACGCTCCGGATTATGCGATTAACGCCGGGGGGCTCATCAATGTGTACAATGAGCTGGAAGGATATTCTCAACAACGTGCACTGAAGCAGGCCGAAGGAATCTACGATACTATTTTGAAGATCTACTCGATTGCAAAGAGAGACAAAATTCCGACTCATGAGGCGTCGAACCGGCTTGCGGAAGAGAGAATCAACTCGATCGGCAGACTCAAGTCGATTTACGCCGGGAAGTCCCAGTTCACGGGACGGCTTGGCGAGACTGCTTTCGGGAAGAAATGATTGAAACCCATGATGCGACAATCGTAATATGAGAAGAAGGATTATCAGAGAGAAGGTGGTTCAGTCTCTGTATGCCCATGAGATCACCGGCGATTCTGTCGAGCATATCGTTCGCAATGGACTGGTCGGTCTGGAAAGCAACAAGGACGCTCACGAGTTTGCAGAGAAACTCGTCGTAACGAGCATCGACCGTGCCGGGGAGATCGATGCGATCATCAAGGCAAAGGTTGCAAATTGGGATTTCAATCGTATCGCAATGCTCGACCGGCTAATTCTCCGGATGGCAATCTGCGAGCTGATGTACTTCAAGGACATTCCTCCCAAGGTTTCAATCAACGAAGCCATAGAGCTGGCGAAGCTCTTTAGCACGGAGAAAAGTGGACAGTTTGTCAACGGTGTTCTTGATGCAGTCGCCTCCGACCTTCGATTGTCTGGCGAAATGACAAAATCGGGTCGCGGCCTGAATGAAGGAGAAGATTCAGACAGGTTGAAGCGTGCAAAGCCAAAGAAGGTCTGAATCGACCCTCATGTCAGAAGAGAACCAGACAGCCCCCGAAGACTCACTCACACATCCACCCTCGTCCCCGAACAGTACCTTGCCGCATGATGCAGACCGCCCCGGCCAGTGGTGGCAGATTTTCGTCTGGACACTCTTCGATTTTGCCAATACGTCGTTCTCCGTCCTCATCGTGGCGGTGGGATATTCTCTCTACTTCAAGGAGATTGTTGTCGGGGGTACGGGTCGCGGCGACTTCTTTTGGGGGCTTGCCGTAAGCCTTTCCATGTTGATCACGGCATTGATTGCTCCCGTGCTTGGGGCTGCGTGCGACTTTGCTCAGCGCCGGAAGTTGTTTCTTCTGGGGTTTACACTCGTAAGCATTCTCTGCACCGCGCTGCTCTATTTCATTGAGCCAGGTATGATTGCAGCCGGGATGATCCTCTTCATCGTTGCCAACGTCGGCTTTGAAGGTGGAATTGTGTTCTACAATGCCTTCCTGCCATCACTGACAAGCAAGCGGAGTTATGGCCGTGTTTCCGGGTATGGATTTGCGATGGGCTATGTAGGCTCGCTCGTCTCATTGATCATCGCAATGCCGCTGTATGCCGATGGCTTCGAGCCGGAGAACCTCGCGAATGTCCGGGCAAGCTTTGTCATCGCGGCGGGAATGTTCCTCGCATTCTCTGCCCCGCTGTTCATGTTTCTGCACGACCGAAGACCGCCACGAACCGAAGACCGGTCGTACATTAAGGCCGGATTTCAACGGGTTCGGGATACGCTCACTCACCTTCGTTCCTACAAACAAGTCTCGAAGTTCCTCCTTGCGTTCTTTGTCTACAACGACGGGATTCTCACTGTCATCTCATTCGCTTCGATCTTCGCGCAGTCGTCGCTCGATTTCTCTCTTCAGGAAATTATTGTTCTATTTGCTGTTGTTCAGGCTGCGGCGGTGGTTGGATCGCTTATCTTCGGCTTCATGACCGATCGAATCGGTCCAAAACTGACGATAACAATTTCGTTACTGCTCTGGGTTCTTGTTGTCATTGGCGCGTTTCTCGTGACATCGAAGGCCGCGTTCTACATTATTGGTATTGTCGCAGGGGCTTCCATGGGAGGATCACAGTCCGCAAGCCGCACGTTCATGACCCTGCTGACACCTCCCGATCGCGAAGCAGAGTTTTTCGGTTTCTATGATGGCTTCTGCGGGAAAGCCTCCGCCGTGATCGGGACGTTTATCTTTGGCGTGCTCTCGTGGGTCACCGGCAGTCAGCGCATTGCCGTTATCTCTGTCGGACTTTTTTTTGTGGTTGGATTGTGGCTGCTTCAGCGTGTCGCCGATCCGTTTATTCAGAAAGCGGAGTAAGGTCAACGGTTTACTTTACGGGAGAAACTTCATAGATTCATCAAGAAAACGAACAGCACCTTGACAATGAAACCAGCATTAACAATGATACTCGCTCTCTCGCTCATCGGATCGGAAGCTTCCGGAGCCGGAACAAAACAGAACGAATATGTCCGTGTCGAGATCGCCCTTCCAAAGCAGCCCGTGATGCCCGGAGATAATGTTGATCTGCTGGTGACTTTCAAACCGATCGAAGGAATCCATATCACCGGGGATCCCGCAGTGAAGATCAGCGTCAGCCCTTCGACGGTAGTGAAGCTCCGGGGCAAGCAGAGCCAGGTTGTTGATTCAAGTACGGGCTATCTCTCCACGAAAGAGCCGGTGAAACAACAGATCAGCCTTTCATCCACAGCATCGCCCGGCAAACATCTGCTGAATGCGGACGTTACTTACTACTTCTGCTCCGATGAGGCTGGTTGGTGCAGAAAGTTCGTCCAAACCGTGGAGCTGCAACTCATTCTCAAAGGTGGCCGATCGACACCCTCCCGGGGAGCAAAGTAACACTCCGTCACGATACCCATGGCAACGTACTTCATATCTGACATTCACCTTGGTCTTGGAAAGCGAGACGAGGAGAAGGAGAAGGAGCAGAGGCTGCTGGAGTTCCTCAACTCCATCCTATCGTCAGCCGAACAGCTTTTTGTTGTTGGTGATTTGTTTGATTTCTGGTTCGAATATAAAACAGTCATCCCAAAGGGCTTTCACAGAACTTTAGCGGCCTTGCAGGAGTTTACAGAGCGTGGCATTCCGGTCCACTATCTCGCCGGAAACCATGATTTCTGGATGGGGAATTTTTTCCATGATGAACTCGGAATGCAACTTCATTTTGAGCCGTTTGAAATAAGCATACACGGAAAGCGCGTGTACCTCCATCACGGCGATGGCCTTTCCGAAGGAGATCTGGGATACAAGCTTATCAAGCCGATACTGCGACATCGGTTCAACGTTTGGCTCTATCGATGGCTTCATCCGGATATCGGGGTAAAGTTGGCACGGGGATCTTCGCGCACAAGTCGGGATTACACGACGAGCAAACACTATGGCGAAGAAAAAGGGATGGTTGAGTTTGCGAAGAAGAAAATCCAGCAGGGCATTGACATCGTCATTATGGGACATCGGCACAAACCATCTGTACTGAGCATCGAAAACGGGATGTATGTGAATCTCGGAGACTGGATTTCTAACAACACGTACGGCGTGCTCGAACATGGAATCATGCGCCTCGATACCTGGAACGGTGCCTTGGTTCAGCCACGCCACTAGTGGGGCTACGGAATGGCAGACGATTCGGACAAGAATTATCCATCGGAAGAGATGGAGCGATACTTCAACGATCCGGAGTATCGAAAACGACACAGGAAATCAATGACCCCGAAACGGTCTAACAAGAACACCCGACGAAGGGCAACGATGTTGGGAATCGCGGCCGTTCTCCTTCTCCTCTATACGATGTATCTTTTCTCCGGCCTCCCGTCGCTCGAGCGTATTGAGAATCCCAAACCGGAACTCGCGACAAAGGTGTACTCTTTTGACGGCGAAGTACTCGATCAGTTTTTCATAAAAAACAGATCCCACGTCGGTCTTCAGGACATCCCGAAGAGTGTGGTAGAGGCGCTGATTTCCACCGAGGACAAGAATTTCTACAGTCACTGGGGTGTCGACGCCATCCGGTTCATCAAGGCGATGGTGAAGAATGTCATCGCGTTGCGGCTCAAGGAGGGTGCCAGCACAATTACACAACAGCTCTCGCGCAATCTCTATCTCGGCCACAACGACAGGAATATTTTTGACAC
>CAYPVN010000112.1:0-1153 GCA_964414155.1 uncultured Chitinophagales bacterium | reverse complement strand
CTCGACAGCCGCATGCAGCGCTACGCGAATCGTGCAGTGGAAGAGCATCTCGGTGAATATCAAAATATGTTCAACGGACTCTGGGACTGGACACAGGAGAAGGAAACTCTCACCTCCGTCATTGACCAGGCTATTCGAACATCCTCAGAATATCGTCGGGCTGTATCGGACGGACAGCGCGACAGCATTTATGCCTCGTTGACGCAGAACCGGAAATGGACTGATTCGATGAAAGATCTCGCCAAGCAGATTGAGGTTGGGTTTGTCGCCATCGATCCGAAAAACGGAAACATTCTGGCAATGGTTGGCGGATCCAATTTCAAGAATTTCAAATACGGACTGAATCACGTTACTCAGATTCGCAGGCAGGTTGGCTCGGCGTTCAAACCGTTCGTCTACACGGTTGCCATCGACAACGGCTACCCTCCGTGTTATGAGTTGCTCAATCAGCCGGTAACCATTATGTTGGCTGACGGGAAGCGATGGACGCCTTCGAACTCCGAAGGGACATTCGGCGGGAAGAGCACCCTGCGTGAAGGACTCAAGAAGTCGATCAATCTCATTGCTGTTCGTGCGATCATGGAAATCGCACCGGTCAAGCAGGTAATCCAATATGCAAAGCGCATGGGAATTTCTTCTCCTCTTCCTCCCTACGAATCGCTGTCGCTTGGTTCAGGGGATGTTTCACCCATGGAGATGGCATCTGCATTTGGTGTCTATGCAAATCATGGAGTGTATGTAGAACCAATTTCCATTCTTAAGATCGAGGACAAAACCGGCAATACGATCGAGGAGAACCTTCCGTCACGCCGTGAGGCTCTCAGCGAGGAGACCGCCTTTATCATGACATCGATGATGCAGGGCGTTGTGGACGATCCGGAAGGAACAGGCGTTCGCATACGGAATTACTTCCATCTGCCGGCCGCGGGAAAAACGGGGACAACAAACGAATTTGCCGATGCCTGGTTCGTCGGGTTTACGCCACAGATTGCAGCGGGTGTGTGGGTTGGGTTTGACAATAAGACGGTCCACTTTACAAATTGGGATGGCCAGGGGGGCCGTGCGGCGGGACCAATCTGGGGGAGGTTCATGAAATATGTGTACGATGACCCCAACATCGCGATGCCGCTTCAATACTTCGAGAAGCCCGAGA
>CAYPVN010000111.1:0-6363 GCA_964414155.1 uncultured Chitinophagales bacterium | reverse complement strand
TTCACCCACACTTGAGTTTCTTCGGAATGTAAGCCTTCCGGCCGGGCCTGAGCGGGTGCAATGGTTGCCGTTAGTACAATGAACATCATAAGCCTGGCAGTTCGCTGCATAAACGCCTCGTGTATTTTGGATCGGTTCATGACGGATTGATGATTGACTGGTTGGACCTGTGTGGCAACCTGAACAACGTACGATAATTGGATGGGAAATGTTGCAGAAACAGGGTCTGGCACTGGACGGTCAGAAGTTTGATCCGATACTTGTAGCAACTCGCTCTTCGTTTGACTATTGTTTCTTCAAAATTACAATTGACAGGTCATCATACGATTTGCCGTCCCCCACAAACCGCTCAACTTCTCCAACCAATCGGTCGCCAACTTGCTCGGCAGGAAGACCGCCAAGCGTGGTCAACAGGTTAAGAAGCCGCTGTTCGCCGAAGAACTCACCTGCAGTATTTTGCGCTTCGGTCAGTCCGTCCGAGTAGATGAGGAGCATGCTGCCGCTCTCTAGCTCCAGAAGCCGTTCTTCGTACATCGCATCAGGCATGATACCCAAAGCTACTCCTCCCTTTCCAAGCTTCTCAACGTGCCCGGCTCTTAGAATCACAGGTGGGATGTGACCGGCATTTACAAGGCGCACCGATCCCGAATCCGGCGCAATTTCACAATACGCCAGAGATGCAAAGATATTGCGAAGGCTGTCCCGGCAAAAAATCTGATTTACCTTTACACCCAGACGGGAGAGCGATGTGAATTCTGCCGCGAGCGCTCTCAGCGTTGCCTGAAGTTTGGCTGTGAGCAGCGCAGCGCTCAGTCCCTTGCCTGCGACATCGCCTATTGCTATGCCGAATCTGTTGTCTGCAATTTTCATGAAGTCAACGAGATCGCCGCCGACTTCATTTGCCGAGCGAGTGAACAGCCAGAGCTCCCACCCACGGATGTGTGGCTTCCTCTCCGGCATGAGGGCCTGCTGGACAGCGCGACCCGCCTTCAACTCATCGTGGGCAACGAGCTTGTCCTTCAGTTCCAGCATCAGTACGAACAGTATGGCAAGGATACCAAGCCCATTGGCCTGCCCCTGCACGCTAAGATGCTCATCCGAATAGATAACTGTCTTTGAAACGAATACCAAGAGAAGTCCAAGGACGATGATGATCCGTCGCGCCGGAGTGAGCTTGAAGTACATGCTCTTCAGCAACCACCAGGTGAGGACCAGCCAGCGCTTTATCAAACCCATATCCGCCAGTTGCTTCTTTCGCTCCTCATCCACCATATACTCCTTCAGCTCTCCAAATTCACGAAGGATCGTCCGGCCAAAGTCGCCGCGCCGAAGGTCTTCTCTCAATGTCCCGATAATCTCTGGATCAGGTTTCGCAAAGGTGTTCGCTGTGCTCATTTATTCTCCCTATGAGTCATGGCTCCTTATACGTCGTAAGGTCTCCTGGGTTCCACTACTCCTCAATGTCGTCTTGATTGAATGGCGTTAAGCAAAAACGGCATCCCGTGTTTCAGGATGCCGTTTGGTTCAGAGTTTGCCGGCTACTACTTTGGCTGCTTCTTCTTTTTCTTTGGGGCAACGTCGTGCTTTTCCGTAGCCTTCTTCGATTTCGGGGACTTGGGGAACACAGAGGATGTAGTAATATTGCCTCCAGTGTACCGCTTTTTGTCTCCCTGTTGCAGGGCCTGCTCACGCCGCGCTCGGGTAGCATCCGCTTCATGGTTGATCTTGTCCACCTGTTCCCAGCTCTTCTGCTGTGCGGCGGCTTCAGATTTCTCTTTCAGCTTTTTGGTCGCCTGTGCTGGCGAAGACTGGTACCCCACCAGAAGCAGCACACAGAGCCCTGTTGCTGCGAATGCAATGCGTATCATTATTTGGCTCCCCTTGTAATAACTAAAACTCTCATCACCGGTAAATGTACCGGATGCAATACAAAGATGCAATCGCGCTTGCGCCAGCCGTGGGCTACATTACATACCGTTGTGGACTCTTACCATCATGATGAAGGAACTCTAGGATCCCCGTTTCCCGCTACGCCGGACGGCACCCCCTGCCTTCACTCCCATATTCCCCTGAAAGGGTTTCCCTGTTGTCTTCGCTCCGGCTCTTGACCCGCCCTGCATGGTCATCGCATGATCGTGAAAGTCGTCCCCCGGCTTCAGTGCGCGCACGAGCATCGGCTTGTCGGTCAGCGTCTTTCCCCGAAGCGCTTCAATGGCTGCGCGGGCCTCGGATTTCACCGGCATCTCAACGAACCCATATCCCTGCGACTCATCGGTTTTCTTGTCCCGCCCCATCGTTGCGGCGCGAATCGTGCCGTGGGGTGTAAATAGTGCACGAAGGTCTTCGTCCGTATAGCCATCCGGGAGGTTACCTACATAGATTTGCATGATGATCTCACTTTCTCAATGTTTGAAGATACATCTTCAATCTAATAACTACGAGAGAGAATGACAAGAAGAATCACTCTGTGAAGCTACAGAACTACTTTCGCCGTAGGGCAAACTCCACAATTCGCCTCAGCGTTTCGGAAAAAGAAATCCCTGCCTTCTCGGCACTCTCCATGAACGACACACCCTCGGTCAAATCCGGATTCGGATTGATCTCGAGAACGTAGATGCGGTTTCGCTTGTCGAGACGAATATCGATGCGCGCATAGTCCCTGCATCCGGTCACCTCATACGCACGGAGGGCAACTTCCTCGACTTTCTTTTGTATGCGCTTCGGTAACTTTGCCGGACATACCGAATGCACGCGGTGGTACGCTTCCTGAAGAGGCGCCCACTTCGCTTCGTAGCTGATGATCGATGGGTAGCCAGCCGGAACTTCAGAGAAATCAAACTCAATTATCGGCAGCACGACGGGCGGATCGTTGCCAAGCACGGAGAGGTGCAATTCTTTCCCTTCAATAAATTCCTCCACCATGATCGGCGATCTGAATTCCTTCAGCATCTTCTTCGCCTGCGCCAACAGGCTCTTGTAATCGTGGACGACGGATCCTTTTTCGATTCCTGAGCTCGCGTCTTCCCGCGGCGGCTTCACGATGAGAGGATAGCGGAGGCCATGAGGTCTTGGAATTGATGCGGATGCGAACAGATGATAGCGTGGAGTGGGAACGTCGTTGGCGAGCAGGACCTGCTTCGTCAGACCCTTGCGTTGACAGAGACCGAGCACAAACGGCGGTGAGCCGGTGTATGGAATCTTCAGCAACTCATACAAACCAGCCACTGCCCCCTCCAGCGCAGGATTTTCATGGAAGAACTCGATTAGATTGAACACTGCATCGGGCGGGTTACGCCGTAGATGCCTCTCGATCTTCTGGAGATCTTCCTCAACATTCACGGCACGCGCGGTGAATCCTTCACGTCGAAGGGCCCGGACGATCGCACCATACTCTTCTTCAATCGTTGAAACATGGATGGGATAGTGCGGCTTGAACCCGAGTGATGCGGGGTCGACATCCTTTAACTTCTCGTACTCATCCTCACCGACATGGTTATAGAGAACAAGGATTCTTCCTTTCGATTTCACACATGCCTCCTCACGGTTGCCCTCCTCTACCTTTAATCATACAGATGATAACGGGAAGAGAGAGCCCGGAACCTATCAAGCTTGCTTTGCCAACGCGACAAAATCGATTCCGGTGATTCCCCGTTCACCAACCGGTCATAAACATCCGCAGCACCGATCAACCTGTTAAACGTTTGCCGATTGACACGGAACTCCGTCGGATACAGCTTCTGTGCTTGCTGGATCATGTGCAGACCGGTGAGAACAGGTTGAAATAGTTTTGGATCGATAATCTCAAGCCGGACCCCATGGCATTCCTCTCCTGAGAACTTTGAGGATTTTGGTGTGAATGTGATCGAATGGAATGTCACTCCCGGCAACTTTACACGCGATAATGATGACACGAGACGGTCGGCATCGACAAACGGTGCCCCGATAATCTGGAACGGTGTCTCCGTACCTCTTCCTTCTGAAATATTCGTGGCTTCGACGAAGCAGGTAGCCGGATAGACAATTGTGGTGGCGGGTGTCGGCATATTCGGTGATGGAGGAATCCAGGGAAGATGAGTCTCCTCCCAGAACATCTTCCGCTTCCACTCTTCCATCGGGATAACGTTCAGCTGTACAGTCGCGCCATCCGTAAGCCAATGTTCCCAATTGATCATCGTTGCGAGCTCACCGCAGGTGAGTCCATACACCACCGGAATCGGCAAAAGACCAACAAACGACCGGAGCGAATCTTCCATCAGCGGACCGGCGATCATTTCTCCGCCAAAAGGATCGGGCCGATCGAGAACAACGAACGGAATCGTCGCCTCAGCAGCCGCCTCCATGGCAAGCTTCATCGTGCTGATGTAGGTATAGAACCGGGCGCCGACGTCTTGGATGTCATAGAGAAGCACATCGACGTTCTTCAGCATTTCGGGTATCGGCTTTCTCGTCCTACCGTACAGTGAGAAAATGGGGATGCCCGTTTGCGCATCCTTGTCATGCTCCACTGACTGACCCGCACCAGCCTCGCCGCGAATACCATGCTCGGGCCCAAACAGCGCCACAACGTTTACGCCTCTGCCTCGCAGAGCGTCCACGAGGAACTCGCCAGAGGAAAGTCGACCCGTCTGATTCGTGATCAGTCCGACTCTTTTCCCTTTGAGCAGATCGAGGTGCTTTTCCAGGAGGACATCCGCTCCAACCTTGACCTTCGGCTGACCACACGCCGACGCAACAAGGCACAGGTGCAAAACAAGCACAACCCGCGCAGCAAACGCCTTTCTCCCTTCTCCCTTCTCCCTTCTCCCTTTCTTCACAGATCAACCTTCGCTTTCACCACATGCCACGCTGCAATACTCATTCCATCCCAGACTTCACCGCTGCGAATCTTCTCATCAACCTCCGAAGCGTTGAGCAGCATCAGCTCGAATTCCTCCGTCTCATCGGGAACTCCGCCCACATGTTGCAGCTCCCGGGCAATGTACACGTGACACATCTCGTTGGTGATGCCGTTGTATGGATTGAACTCCCCTACCATGAATAACCGATTTGATGAATACCCAGTCTCCTCCGTGAGCTCGTGCCATGCGGTTTCGTCGTGCGTGGAGCCATCCTTGACGCTGCCGCAGGGAAACTCGATGCTCTCTTTCGCGACGAGATAGCGGTACTGCTTCACCATCAGTACCCGACCATCGTTCATGATGGGAATGATCATCGAGGAGCCGTTGCTGTGAACATAATGGTACTCGCCGAATTTCCCCGAAGGAAGTTCCAACTCATCTTTCTTGTAGGTCCACCAGTTGTTCTTGAAGATGATGGACTCGGAGAGTTTTTTCCAGGGTTTCAACGACATGGACCGATTATCTTTTGTTTATTGCCACAAAGGCGCGAAGAAAAAAGGAGGGCTCTTCACCCTCCCACAAATGACAAATGACTATAGACTACTGACCGCCATCAATCTACATCCCCTCTATCAACTCTTTCTCAGAAAAGAAATATCCAATCTCGATCCGTCCGTTTTCCGCGGAATCAGAGCCATGGATGATGTTCTCGCCCTTGTTGTCTGCAAAGAGTTTTCGGATCGTCCCAGCCTCTGCATCTTTTGGGTCAGTCGCACCGATCAGGGTACGGAAGTCGGCAACGGCATTTTCTTTTTCCAGTGCTATGGGAAAGCATGCGCCACTCGACATAAACTCCACGAGACTGTCATAGAATGGGCGGCCTTTGTGAACCGCGTAAAAAGCACCGGCCGTTTCATGGGTCAGGCGGATCTGTTTCATCGCAAGAACCCTAAATCCAGCCTTTTGAATACGGGCGAGGACTTCGCCCTGAAGTTTCTTTCGCACACAATCCGGTTTCAAGATTGCCAATGTTCGTTCTGCCACTGCACCTCCGTAAAATCAGTTAAGAGTTTGGGGAGTCAATTGAGTTTGTAGAGTCGCTACATCAACGTTTCCTCTTCTTGCGAGGAGCTTTTTGAGATCGTTTGACCGATCCAGCCTTACTCGTCTTGACCTTTTTTCCTGCCACCTTTTGCATTTTGCCTGGCCCCTTTTCCTTTTGCCTTGACTTCAACACTCTCTCCATCGCCTCGCCGAGCAATGCCGGACTTTCGACAACATGAATCCCAGCCGCACGCATCGCGTCCATCTTCTCTTGCGCAGTTCCTTTTCCACCTGCAATGATCGCACCGGCATGACCCATCCGCCGACCGGGCGGCGCGGTACGTCCGGCGATGAACCCGACCACCGGTTTCTTCACATGTTTCTTGATGTACAAAGCCGCCTCTTCTTCCGCCGTGCCGCCAATCTCACCAATCATAATGATGGCATCGGTGCCGCTGTCTTCATTGAAGAGCTTGATGGC
>CAYPVN010000110.1:5253-6436 GCA_964414155.1 uncultured Chitinophagales bacterium | reverse complement strand
CGTGCCTTGAAGATGGAAAGCATCGTCTTTCCGGCGTTTGGATAACCACCAATCAGAAATCCGATGTCAGCGATTATCATTGATGGCAAGGCCATAGCCGCGCAGGTCAAGGCGGAAGTGAAGGAACAATCGGAGCGGTTGCAGCGCGAGCGGGGAATAACTCCGGGGCTTGCATTCATACTTGTCGGCGACAATCCAGCATCTCAAGTGTATGTGCGCTCAAAGGGGAAGGCCTGCGAAGAGATGGGCTTCTACTCCGTCACCGAAAAACTGCCTGCCGAAACCACAGAGAGTGAGCTTCTTTCCCTCATCGACAAACTCAACCGCGACTCAAGGATACACGGCATACTTGTTCAGCTTCCCCTTCCCGCCCATATACATGAGAACAAGATTATCGAAGCGATTGATTATCGGAAGGATGTGGACGGCTTCCATCCAATCAACGTCGGAAGACTGGTGGTTGGAGAAAAGTGTCTTCGCCCCTGCACACCGGCTGGAGTGCAGGAGTTACTCATCCGCAGCGGCAACGATCCGGGTGGAAAGCACGTTGTGGTTGTCGGGCGGAGTAATATTGTCGGGAAGCCACTGCTGAACATTCTACTTCAGAAACAGAAGGGAGCGAACGCCGTCGTCACCGTTGCGCATACTGGTGCCGATGACATCAGTCGGTACACCCGTCAGGCAGATATAGTGATTGCGGCAATTGGCAGACCGGAGGTCATAACGGGCGATATGCTCAAACCTGGCTGCGTTGTGATCGATGTCGGGATCAACCGGATCGCGGATGCTTCAGAGAAGAATGGGCATCGTATTGTTGGTGATGTGCATTTCGCCTCGGCGGTGAAGGTTGCCAGGGCTATTACGCCGGTTCCTGGCGGCGTTGGGCAGATGACTATTGCGATGCTGATGAAGAATACCCTTCTTGCGGCACAGGGGAGTCTTTACAGTTAGTGTCATAGGATAGAAAGGTGATGGAGGGGATGCCGACCGTTACCTTGACTTTCACCCCCATCATCTGTATATTTTCAGCCCGTACTTTTCTGTTTTTCTCTCACTTTTGTAGGTTTTTTGAAGGTTTTATGCCATCTACGTCTGATTTTCGACCCGGTTTGGTCATTAAGTATAACAATGAACCCTGGACTGTTGTGGAATTCCAGCACGTTAACCCCGGCAATTGGCGGGC
>CAYPVN010000110.1:1656-5153 GCA_964414155.1 uncultured Chitinophagales bacterium | reverse complement strand
ATGAACCCTGGACTGTTGTGGAATTCCAGCACGTTAACCCCGGCAATTGGCGGGCATTTGTGCGTACGAAGCTCAAAAACCTAAAAAGCGGCAAGGTCATCGAAAACCGCTTCCGGGCGGGCGAGGCCGTGGATATCATTCGGATCGAACGGAAGATATTCCAATTCCTTTATCGTGACGGCTCCGGCTTTGTCTTCATGGACAAAGACAACTATGAGCAACTGACGGTGCAGGATGAGCAAATCGGAGAGGGGGCACACTTCCTGAAGGACGGCGAGACTATTGACATCCTTTTTAATGGGAATGACATTACCGGCATTGAATTGCCTATCACTGTTCAATTGAAAGTTGTGGAAACGGTTCCCGGAGTTAAAGGTGATAGTGCGAATGCGGGAACGAAGCCGGCACAGGTTGAAACTGGCGCAACAGTGAACGTGCCGCTTTTTATCAACGAGGGGGACCTGCTTAAGATCGACACGCGGACAGGGGATTACATCGAGCGGGTAAAGAATTAGCACTATGGTGCACGGCCGATTTTTCGCCAGCGCGCCGGGAGGAGGGGCTCCTATCGTCGCTCACTCAGTTCAAAGACCAACCCGTGGGAGATAACATGGACCTTGGCTACGTTAAGAAGCTGGTAAAGCTCCTCTCCGAGAGTGCGGTGGATGAGATTGAGATAGAAGAGGAAGGGAAAACGATCAGGGTTGCGAAGCATTCGCACAACTCAGTTGGTAGTTACACCACACCGGCTACAGCTCCATTTTCGATGCCAGCCACCGTCTTGGCGACACCGCCACCGGTTCCAGTTGAACCGGCTGCCGCTCCTTCAACAAAACTCCATGAGATCAAGTCGCCGATTGTCGGGACAGTCTACCGCGCACCGGCCCCTGATGCGGCTGCGTATGTTGATGTCGGCTCCGTGGTCGAGCAGGGAACAACCCTTTGCATTGTCGAAGCGATGAAGCTCATGAACGAGATTGAGTCGGATGTGAGCGGAAAGATCGTTAAGATCCTTGTCGAAAGCGGCCAGGCAGTGGAGTACGACCAGCCCTTGTTCCTCGTCGAAACCAAGTAGCCTGGATCACGGAATCTTCGGAGTTCATGAGTGTTCAAGAAAGTCCTCATTGCCAATAGAGGTGAGATAGCCCTCCGGATCATCCGCGTCTGCAAGCAGTTCGGCATCAAGACCGTAGCTGTGTATTCCCAGGCAGACCGCGATTCACTCCATGTCCGCTTCGCCGATGAGGCAGTCTGCATTGGTCCCCCTCCGGGAAAAGAAAGCTACCTGAAAATCCCCCGCATTATCGCTGCTGCCGAAATCACCAACGTTGATGCAATTCATCCGGGCTATGGCTTCCTTGCAGAGAATGCGAGCTTTGCCGAGATCTGTACCACATCCGGAATCAAGTTCATCGGACCAAGTGCCGAGATGATCAGCGCCATGGGGGACAAAGCGCTGGCCAAGGAGACAATGAAGAAAGCCGGCGTGCCTGTCGTTCCGGGTAGCGACGGAGTAATCAACAGCCCCGGTGAGGCGTTGGAAATTGCCAAGGGAATAGGTTTTCCGGTCATCATTAAGGCTGTGGCTGGTGGAGGTGGCAGGGGAATGCGGATCGTGCGTGAAGAAGCTGAAATGGAAACAGCATTCAAGACCGCGCAGCATGAGGCAGAACAAGGGTTCAGCAATCCTGCCGTGTACCTTGAAAAATACATTGAACAGCCGCGTCATATTGAGATACAGGTGTTCGGCGATCAGCACGGTAACGTCATTCATTTCGGTGAGCGTGATTGTTCAGTCCAACGCCGACATCAAAAATTGATCGAAGAGTCTCCATCGCCATTTCTCGATGATGTGGTGAGGGAAAAGATGGGACAGGCCGCGATCGCTGGATGCAAAGCAGTGAACTATGAGAATGCAGGCACCATTGAGTTTCTGGTCGATAAGAACAAGAACTTCTACTTCATGGAGATGAACACCCGCATTCAGGTGGAACATCCTGTGACGGAGGAGGTGACCGGACACGACCTGATCAAGCTCCAATTAAGAGTTGCCGCAGGAGAGAAACTCCATCGCAGGAAGATCAAGCCGACAGGGCACGCAATTGAATGCCGGATCAATGCAGAAGACCCATACGCCAATTTCCAGCCCTCACCCGGGCGGATTACAGACTTTCACATGCCGGGCGGATTCGGCGTCCGGGTCGACACGCATAGCTATTCCGGTTATCATGTGCCGCCGTATTACGACTCTCTTATCGCAAAGCTTATTGTCTACGCGCAGACGCGAGAAGGTGCCATCAACAAAATGACTTCTGCCCTCGATGAGTTTACGGTTGAAGGGATCAAAACCACGATCCCTTTCCATCGCCAGGTGATGAGAAACGAAAAATTCCGGAAAGGGACATTCGATACCAGCTTCCTCGAAGAATTTCAGTTCGTTCCTGAAGATTAGACCCGCAGCATTCACGCTTTGAAAGGATTCGCCGTATGAATTTTCCCGAGAACCTCAAATACACAAAAGATCATGAGTGGGTGTTGATCGAAGGAAATATGGGAATTATTGGGATCTCCGACTATGCGCAGGGGGAGTTGGGCGATGTGGTATTCGTGGAATTACCACCGGTCGGCAAGGCGGTGAAGCAACACGAATCCTTTGGGACGATTGAGGCAGTCAAGGCAGTGTCGGATTTGTTCGCACCGGTGTCAGGATCAGTAGTTGAGGTAAATGGCGATCTCACGTCGACCGCAGAGTTGGTGAACAAAGATCCATACGGCAAGGGCTGGATGGTCAAGATAAAGCTCTCAAAGCCGGATGAGGTTTCCGGTCTTCTCAGCGCAGCAGCATATAAAGCACAGGTAGGTAAGTAGCACAAGGGTCCCCCACAAAAACACAGAAGGCGTCATGCTTCGGCATAACGCCTTTTCTTTTTCTCATTTCTTCCATCAAACCTTTTCATACTCCTCAATTGGTGGGCAGGCACAGACAAGGTTACGGTCGCCGTACGCATTATTGATGCGTCCAACTGAGGGCCAGAACTTGTGTGTGCGAGTCCATTCAGTCGGAAAGGCTGCTTTCTCCCTGCTGTACGGGGCAGACCAACTGTCGCTGATCACCGCTTCTGCGGTATGTGGGGCGTTCTTCAACACGTTGTTCTGCCGGTCCGCCAGTCCATTCTCTATTTCCCGTATCTCCTCTCGGATCGCAATGAGAGCATTACAGAATCGGTCAAGCTCGTCTTTTGACTCACTCTCCGTCGGCTCGATCATCATTGTTCCTGCAACAGGGAAGGAAACGGTGGGTGCGTGGAATCCGTAGTCCATCAAGCGTTTGGCAATATCTTCGGCTTCAATGCCCACGCTCTTGAATGCGCGCAGGTCAATGATGAATTCATGCGCAACTCTGCCGGTTGTACTTTTGTAGAGTATCGGGTAGTGATCTTCAAGACGCTTCGCCATGTAATTAGCATTGAGGATGGCGATCTTCGTTGCATAAGTCA
>CAYPVN010000110.1:0-1556 GCA_964414155.1 uncultured Chitinophagales bacterium | reverse complement strand
AGACGCTTCGCCATGTAATTAGCATTGAGGATGGCGATCTTCGTTGCATAAGTCAAGCCTTCGCCGCCCATCATTGCAATGTATGCCCATGAAATAAGAAGGATATCTGCGCTTCCCCAGGGTGCCGCGGAAACTGCACCAACCGCTTTCTCGCCACCGGTTGATACAACTGGATGAGCGGGAAGGTATGGCGCAAGGTGTTGTGCCACGGCAATTGGGCCCATGCCGGGACCGCCTCCGCCGTGGGGAATGCAAAATGTCTTGTGGAGGTTGAGGTGACACACGTCGGCACCAAGCTCACCCGGTCGGCAGACTCCGACCTGCGCGTTCAAATTCGCTCCATCCATGTAAACCTGCCCACCGTTGGTATGGATGATATCGCAGATTTCCTTGATCGCTTCCTCAAACACACCATGCGTGGATGGATAGGTAACCATGAAGGCGGCAAGTTGTTCCTGATGTTGTTCCGCCTTCATCCTTAAATCATTCACATCAATGTTTCCTCTCTCATCGCACCGGACCACAACGACCTGCATACCAGCCATGACCGCGCTTGCAGGATTGGTCCCGTGTGCGGATGAAGGAATCAAGCAAACATTACGATGGCCGTGACCACGAGCTTCGTTGTATGCGCGTACGACAAGCAATCCAGCATATTCACCTTGGGCGCCTGCGTTTGGCTGCAGCGATACAGCGGAGAACCCTGTAATATCAGCCAGCCATTGTTCCAACTCTTTGAAAATCTCCTGGTATCCTTGTGCTTGTTCAGGGGGTGCGAATGGATGCATCTTTGCGAATTCAGGCCAGGTAATCGGGACCATTTCTGTTGTCGCGTTCAGTTTCATGGTGCAAGAGCCGAGTGGGATCATGCTCACGTTCAGGGCAATGTCTTTCGATTCAAGAGCGTGCATGTATCGCAACATGTTCGTTTCCGAATGATGCGTGTTGAAAACCGGGTGCTGCAAGCATGGTGAGGATCGTTTCATCGCGCCAGTGTAGCCACCTTCTTCGGCGAGATCATCGACCGTCAGAAAACGAACTGATTTCGAACTAAAAACATTGAAAAGCGTGTTTACTTCGTTAGCACTTGAGGTCTCATCGAGTGAAATACCAAGCGTTCCGTCATCAAAACGACGAAAGTTCATTCTGTTTGCAGTTGCGTTGGACAGAATGGATTGGAGGGATCCCTGAGTCGGGCAAACTCTGATTGTATCGAAGAAGTCCCTGTGGATGATCGAATGACCAAGTCTCTCAAGCCCTGTACTCAAAAGTTTGGTGAGATTATGGATTCGTTCGGCTATCTGCTTCAGACCTTGCGGCCCATGATACACCGCGTACATGCTCGCCATGATTGCGAGAAGAACCTGCGCGGTGCATATATTGGAAGTGGCTTTTTCGCGACGGATATGTTGCTCGCGAGTTTGCAGGGCCATCCTGAGAGCGGGCTTTCCGTGGGCGTCAACAGAGACGCCAATGATTCTTCCGGGGATGAATCGCTTGTGCTGTTCCCGAGTGGCAAGATAGGCGGCGTGTGGTCCTCCATAACCGAGAGGGAC
>CAYPVN010000109.1:2757-6456 GCA_964414155.1 uncultured Chitinophagales bacterium | reverse complement strand
CCGACGAGGTGCGTGCCCCCCTCGTGGGTGTTGATATTGTTGACATACGTGAAGATGTTTTCGCTGTACTGATCGTTGTATTGAAACGCCACTTCAACCTCGACCGTACGACCCTCCTCATCTTTATCAGAGCCTTCTGTGTAGAACGGTTTGCGCATGATCGAGGGACGCGTAGCGTCGATGTATTTCACAAACTCAACAAGCCCGCCTTTGAAATGGAAGGTCTCCTCCTGCTCGCTATCGGCTCGCAGGTCAACGATACGAAGCTTCACTTGAGCATTGAGGAACGCCAGCTCGCGCAAACGCTCCGCAAGTGTTTCGAACTTGAAGACTCTATTTTTAAAAATCTTTCCATCCGGCATGAAGGTGACTTTCGTGCCGGTCTTTCCTTTATCTGCTTTCCCCGTCACCTTCGCCGGTGCCACGGGATCGCCAGCTTTGTATTTCTGGAACCAGACTTTGCCGTCCCTGTACACCTCTACCTCGAGCCACTCGCTGAGTGCGTTCACCACCGAAACACCGACGCCGTGCAGACCGCCGGATACTTTATACGTATTCTTGTCGAACTTGCCACCGGCATGGAGCACTGTCATAACGACTTCCAGCGCAGAGCGTTTCTCTTCCTTGTGGATATCGGTTGGAATGCCCCGGCCATCATCGATAACTGTCACCGAGCCATCGGCCTCGATCAACACCTGGATATTCTTCGCGTAGCCGGCAAGCGCCTCATCTATCGAATTGTCAACAACCTCATACACAAGGTGGTGAAGCCCGCGTGCGCTGACGTCGCCGATGTACATCGCAGGCCGCCGACGGACTGCTTCCAAACCTTTGAGAACGGTGATGTCTTCGGCTGTGTATCCTTTGCCGGTCTTTCCGTTTTGTTTGTCTGGATCGGTTGCGGCTTCGTCCGTCGTCGCCTTCCGTTTTGTTGATTCAGAAACTCCCTTTCCCATTCACTTCTTTCTTTTCTGTTATCGGAACCGAATATCTTTTATGGCGTTTTTGTCAACTGCTAATTGAATTTTTTGCATGATCTCCCGCTTTCTCATCGTCAACTCGGCCCTCCATGGAGCCGTTGCAACACCAACGTACAGGACTCCGTTTTCGACACGCTGAGCCGTTGTAACTTTTGCGATTTGCTCTCCAACGATTTCTTCCCATAATGTAAGAACGCTGTATTGCCGCAGCTTCTTCGTGATTCCGAGCTGACCAGTGAAATTATTGATTGCCGTGCTTATGGGCTTCGGAAACGTCCTTTCAGCTGAGGCTCGTCTTTTTGTTCTTACCGACATGTTCCGTTCTCAATATGAAACTTGCGATTATTGTCGTCCCACGTGATGAAATTTCTGAACACCGTCTCACTCGTCGAAGTAATGAACGTCTGACCGAGGCTTTTAATCATTTCAAGAATATGTTCCGAGCGATGCTCATCAAGTTCACTGAACACATCATCAAGAAGCAAGATGGGCAGCTCTTTGCTTCGTTCTTTGAGGTAGAAAAACTCCGCAACTTTCAGTGCAACGAGCAGCGTCTTGTGCTGTCCCTGCGACGCATACTTCTGAACGCTGATCCCGTTGATGCTGAATCGCAGCTCATCTCTGTGTGGTCCCACCATTGTTGCGCCGCGCCGTATTTCCTCCCTGCGTCGCTCATCAAAGTTCTTTTGCAGCACCGTTGCGATTCCGGCAACGTCATCCGGCATTTCCGATAGCCCGACATAGTCGGCACGGGGTTCTTCGTGGTTCTGGACAACATCGTAGTACGCACGCTTGACGTATATTTCAAACTCATTTATGAACTGCCGTCGCCGATGAATGATCCGGCTTCCATAATTTATCAGCTCTGCAGTCCAGGGATCGAGGAGATCTTCTCCTCCGCGTTGATATATTCTCAGATCCGTCAGAATCTTGTTGCGCTGTTTCAGTGCTCGTCGATATTCCAACAAGTCGTCGAAGTAGACCCGGCTGATTTGGGAGAGAATCAGGTCAAGGAATTTACGTCGCTCAAGTGGCGCCCCAAAAGTGATCGCGTTGTTCTCGGGAGAAAGGATGACGATTGGAAATCGTCCTATCACCGAACCAAGCGTCTCCGGTCGACTCCGATTGATAGTGAATTGCTTCTCTCCTGTTGCGTTCTGATACGTGACGCAAACCCGGTTCTCAAACTCGTCCTGGGTTACCAGCGTCCCGTTGATTTCAAAGAACTCTTTCCCGATCTGGAGTGTCGTACTGTCGTTGGCGGCATAGAAACTTTTCGTCAGGCTTAGATAAGAAATCGCCTCAAGGACGTTGGTCTTTCCCTGGCCATTGCTTCCGAGTAAGACATTGAATCCCGGCCCGAAAACGATAGTACTACTCTCATGGTTACGAAAGTTTGTGAGCCGTATTTGAGTGACATTCATTACTGCCTTCTGCACAAGTAATGCAGCAGCCCCGTTGACGGACGGGGCT
The DNA here is from genome assembly GCA_964414155.1 of uncultured Chitinophagales bacterium. Taxonomy (GTDB): domain Bacteria; phylum Bacteroidota; class Ignavibacteria; order UBA10030; family UBA6906; genus CAYPVN01. Next base: position 4,003 of record CAYPVN010000109.1, on the reverse strand, counting down.
CGCTCCATTCACCTTACTTGTTGAATCTCTTTACGTGTTTAACCTTACCGGCATTACGAGCATAAGAACATCTTCACCGTCTTTGGCGTCGACCGGAGAAACCAGCCCTGCCCGCGTTGCCGAACTAAACTTGAACGATACTTTTTCGGAATCAAGATGCGTCAAGACGTCAACAACGTAGGTTGAATTGAAACCAATTTCCATCTCATCGTTACTGTACTCACAGGCAATTGTCTCCTTCGCTTCGCCGCCGAAATCAATATCCTGTGCCGTAATTGCCAGGGATCCTTTCTTGACGTCAAACCGTACTTGATGTGTCGTTGCACTTGCATAGAGTGCCACTCGCCGGATTGAATCCACCAGGCTGCTCCGGTTGATAATCAGTTCCTTCGTATTCTCTGTTGGAATCACGCTCTCATAATTCGGGTAGCTCTCATCTATCAGTCGCGAAATCAGAACAGTGTTGTCAAATGTAAACCGGATGTGGCTATCGTTGATGCTTATGGTATTATTGCCGCCTTCAATCGAGCGATTTACGGTTTGCAGTGCTTTGGCCGGAATAATGAGATCTCGTTTGAACGAGCCCGCCTTTGCTGATTTGTGAATATACTTGACAAGCCGGTGTCCATCGGTGGAGACTGCACAGAGATCACTTCCCTTTGTTTGTATCAGCACGCCCATCATGGCTGGGCGCAGTTCATCGGTGCTTACCGCGAAGGCTGTCCGGTGAATTATTCGTTTCAACGAACTGTTCTCGATCGTAATTTCTCCCGTGCTCTTGAACTGAGGTACGGCAGGAAATTCTTTAGCGCTTTCACCCGTTAGTGCATACTCACCATTTTCCGTCGTGATCTTTATCTTGTTAGTCGTCGTATCAATTGTGAATTTTGGAGCAGCACTCTCTGGAAGTGCCTTGATTGTATCCAGGAGTCTCTTTGCCGGAATTGCAATACTACCATCTTCCGATCCCCTTACCTGCATTGACATCGTCAGAGATATTTCCAAGTCAGTTGCAGTGAGAGTCAGTGTATCGTTTAGCAAATCAAACAAAATATTTTCAAGAATGGGTAGTGTTGATCGGACAGGAATGACTCCGCCTACTTTGTTTAAGGTGCGCTGAAAATCTGCATTGTTGGCGGTGAATTTCATTGTAGAATCTCCTCAGGAAGGAAAATTTATGGTTTCCAAACGGTGTGTAAACCGGTTAAATTTAATCATTTTTACAGAGAAATGCCAATTCAAGCTG
>CAYPVN010000109.1:0-2657 GCA_964414155.1 uncultured Chitinophagales bacterium | reverse complement strand
GGGGATGTTGAGGTAGTCACAAACAACACGCTGTATTTCCTCGATTGTTATTGGCGATTTTATGTCCCCGACAACAACCTTTAGCACCTCGCGCGCGAGATCGACCGTGATGTTTCTTCCCTCTAAAGAAGCCTTCGCAAGCAAACTAATGAGGCAGCCTTCCAGCTCACGGATGTTGGAGGTAACATTAGCGGCTATACATTCCACGACATCCTGTGGAAGTTCGATGCCATCTGCCTCGCTCTTCATTCGAAGAATTGCTATGCGGGTCTCAAGATCAGGCGGCTGAACATCAGAAGTGAGACCCCACTGGAACCGTGACAGCAATCGGTCATCAAGCCCCTTCAGCTCCTTTGGGGGCCTGTCAGAGGAGAGAACGATTTGCTTTCCAAGCTGGTGAAGCTCGTTGAATGTATGGAAGAAGTTGTCCTGCGTTTTTTCCTTCCCCGAGAAGAATTGGACATCATCCACAATCAGGATATCCATACTTCGATAGAAACCGGAAAAGTCGCTTATGCGATCACTCTGGATTGCGTCGACGAATTCCACCGTGAACTTCTCGCTGGAAACGTAGATAACGCGCTTGGCCTTTCCATGTGAAAGTGCAAAGTTTCCAATGGCCTGCATGAGATGAGTCTTGCCAAGGCCCGTACCACCATAGATTACAAGAGGGTTGAACGATGTACCGCCCGGGTTGTTTGATACCGCTGAGGCCGCCGCACGTGCAAGCTGGTTGCTGTCACCCTTGATAAAATTCTCGAAAGTATAGCGTGGGTTCAAAAAGCTTTCGACAGGAGTCGATGGACCATTGCTCTGGCTTGCACCAAATCGCTGCGTTCCAAGTTTAAAAGAAACCGGTTGAGTGTATCTGGTGATATCCTTTGTATCCGGCAAAGGAGCGGGGTCAAGCAGTTCGGACTCAACGTGAGGCTCCTCGTTCTTTACCGAATATTCAATTGTTGAGTCACTCCCCAATACCCTCGCGACGGTGCTGTTGATTAGTCCATCATAGTGTTCCTCAAGCCAATCATAGAAGAATCTGCTCGGGACTTGGACTGTAAGTCTTTGTGCATTGAGCTCCAACGCCCGTATGGGCTCGAACCAGGTTTTGAAGCTTTGAGTGTTGACACTCTCCTTGATAAGATCCAAACAGGCCAACCAAACTCGACTCGCCTGCTCGACAGTGGTAGGCTGAGTGTATGTCTCTTGAAGCTGCTCCATGGGTTTCCTTGCGGTTTAAAAGATCACGGTTGATAACTACTTATCCACAAAATAATCCACATCAAGCAAGTAGTGAAACGTGAATATGAATCTATTTAAGAGTTATCAACAAGAGGGAACGGAAAAAGATCTATAAATTTGGCCATTTTCAACAACCTTTGGGCAATTTTGGAATTATCAACAAGTGGTGCCTTACAGCGAGATTATGAAACAGTAGAGGCAAAACAGCAGCAGTTTTTTATTCACAAATTACCCACACAAGGATTACCTTTAGTGTGTGTTGGATTATAATACAAGATTGCCTTCATAGCAAGACAAAAATCTCTTTAAATCAAAAGTATTGTTGAATGTCTGGCATTGTTTTTATATCTTAACAACGTGAGTCGGTTTGGAAGACAAACTCGAGGATTGCCCATGACGGCAACCCTCTTTTTTTCGTCTCTCTCTCGTCCTAGTGAATATTTGGGAACTACTTCTCAGGAGGTTACGCTTTGAAACGGACATTTCAGCCTCATCGACGGAAAAGAAGGAATACTCATGGATTTCGAGCGAGGATGGCCACGAAGAACGGCCGCCGCGTTCTCGCCAGCCGGCGAGCAAAAGGACGAAAGAAACTTACCGTCAGCGACGAGCGTTAGAAAGCCCCTTCGATGAAAAAGTGGAAGAGCCTTCGGGGGCGCGGAGTCATCCACCAGGTAAGGCAGCATGGCAGTCTTTTGAAGGGCGAATTGGTACAATGCTCGGTCCAAGTTCACGAAAGCGAATTGCCAGGCATTAGCGCGGGATTTGCGGTTGCGCGAAGATCGTTTTCCGCCGTGCGCCGTAATCGACTTAAGCGATTGATGAGAGAAGCGTTCAGGCTGGAACAGGATACACTTTTCGACGCTCTTAGAGAACGGAAACTTCACGTCTCCATCCTATTCTCATTCAAGGGCAAAAAAGGCCATAACGTAACCCGCACCAGCTTCGGGGATGTTCACGAAGACGTGGCAAGGTTTGCCCGGTCAGTTGTTCTGAAGTTGTAGATTGGATTTATTTGTCATGACCTCCGTCTTCATCCTTTTCGTCCGAGCATATCAGATAGTCTTCTCGCCATTTCTGCCGCCAAACACATGCAGGTTCCATCCAAGTTGTTCGCACTATGCAATCGATGCACTGCGCAAGCATGGTCCAATGAAAGGAATCTGGAAAACTATTCTAAGAATTGGAAAATGTCATCCCTTTCATCCGGGAGGCTACGATCCGGCTTGATTACCACGGTTCAAGTTACACCGAGTACATATTAGGACAGCAATGGATAAGCAGACAATACTAGGCTTTATCTTGATCGGTTTGGTACTGATTATTTGGATGTCTTTGCAAACACCAGCACCGAGACAGCGCCCGCTCACCGCAACAGATACGCTACACACGAACCAGCTCCCTTCGAAAGAGAG
>CAYPVN010000108.1:0-6540 GCA_964414155.1 uncultured Chitinophagales bacterium | reverse complement strand
GATGGAATTTGTGCTCGATGGTTTACACCAGAACTCCAAGATTGCCAAGGATGAAATCGACCACGTTACATCATATAAGGACATGGTCGGCAGCATTTTCGCCGGACCCGGCAGAGGGTTTGAAGAGGACTGAATGAAGCTCAATAGCCCCGACCTTCAGGTCGGGGAAGGAAGCACCTAAGGAGAGAGGGGCTTCAGCCCCTTACAAACTGCGCTATGAAGTTCCGCTATTCACAATGGACCCCGGAGTCGTCGACTGACGAGCAGCGCCTGCAACAAATGGTCTCGCTCTTCAGCTATATCGTCGTGCAAACAAGCGGCGATGTGCAGGAAGCCCTGGAGTGGCTGAAGCAGCTTGCAGAAGAGTATGGTCTGTTCGACGAGAATATGACGATGGACGATTTGATCGACAAGCTGCGCGAGATGGGAATTATCGAGGATGTTACCGAGGGCTTGACGCTCACAACCAAAGGCGTTCAACGGATTCGACAGGACGCGCTGCGGGAGATATTCACGTCCCTGAAGAGAGCGCCACCGGGAGCCCATGAGACTCCGTACACGGGCAGTGGGGCTGAAAGACTCAGCGAAACCCGGAAGTTTACGTTTGGAGATCAACCCACAAATATCGACCTGACATCAACGCTGACAAACGCATTTCTTAGGGACGGCATCGATGATTTCACGCTGAAGGAAGAAGATCTCGAAGTCTACGAGAGCGAGCATCAGACAACGTGCGCAACGGTGCTCATGCTCGACATCAGCCACAGCATGATTCTCTATGGAGAGGATCGCATCACGCCTGCCAAGCAGGTTGCGCTGGCGCTCTCCGAGCTTATCATGACGCGCTACCCGAAAGATTACCTTGCCATGGTCGTGTTCGGGGACGATGCGCAGCTTGTGAGCATCAACGAGCTTCCGTTCCTGACCGTCGGTCCGTACCACACGAACACGCGCGCGGGTCTGCAACTTGCCCGTAACCTGCTGCGGCGCCGAGGCGTGGCAAACAAGCAGATCTTCATGGTCACCGACGGCAAGCCGTCTGCGATATTTACGGACAGCGGGAAACTCTACAAGAACTCCTTCGGCCTCGATCCGAAGATCGTCAACAAGACCTTGGATGAAGCGGTGGCGTGCAGACGGGAGAAAATTCCCATCACCACATTCATGGTTGCGAGGGATCCTTACTTGATCAACTTCGTCGAAGAGCTCACCAAGGCAAACCAGGGCCGCGCATACTATTCCTCTCTTAGTAATCTTGGCGAGTTCGTATTCGTGGATTATATCCGCAACAGGAAGAAGAAGTTCACGTCGTCCTAACGTCTCGCCGCACCACGCAGCGCCGCACTCCACGCTCTTTACGAATGAGTGCGGCGTTGAGCGAGTTCAACTTATCGAGCCTTTATCAAATGAACGAGCGTCGATGGTGCGGCGTGTTATGTGAAGTTGGTTTGCGATTCGAATCCCCTAAAGGTTCTTGAATTCGTTGATCATCTGATGTTCTCTTGCGATGAACGGACCCAAAGTGATCCAACGACACCAACGGCCAATATCATCAGTACTGCACCGAGAAGGTAGAAATTGAAGTACTCACCGAGCACTTCCTTCAGCCATTTCGCCGTTAGCATTTTGACTCCCACCACGAGCAAGACCATCGCGAGGGCCGGTTTAAGGTACTTGAACTCTGTAAGCATTCCAGCAAGAGCAAAATAGAGTGACCTTAAGCCTAGCATTGCAAACACGTTGCTGGTGAATACGAGAAACGGGTCTGCTGTTATTGCAAAGATCGCTGGAATCGAGTCAACTGCAAAGATGAGATCTGTTGTCTCAACCATGACGAGTGCCAATGCAAGTGGCGTAAGCATCACCGTGCCCGGTTTGATTCTGGACACAGCTTCGTCGGGCTCTACTGGTGAGCCCGGTACTTCGCTTTCTTGGGAAGCTGGCGAACCCGCTCGCACAAGAAAATGCTCGCCATGATAATGAGATGTGACGGGGAAGAGTTTCCGGGTCATTCTGATAACGATGTTCTGATTCGGATCCTTGTTTTCTGTCTTCAAGAAAAACATCTTGAGGGCAGTGATGATCAGGAACCCTCCGAACACATAGAGAATCCAGTGAAACTCAGCTATGAGCGCGGCTCCGACGACAATCATAACAGCGCGCATAGCCAATGCTCCAATTATTCCCCAGAAAAGAACCCTATGCTGGTATATTGCTGGAACTGCAAAGAATCCGAACAACATTGCAATGACGAAGATGTTGTCAACGCTTAGTGACTTTTCGACGATATAGCCGGTGAGGTATTTGATCGTTGCGGATTGTCCATCGTTGATTGTGTCATCCACGGAGTCGATCGTAGACCCTAATCCTAGCCAGTGGTGCTCGTACCCGTAATACACGAAAACAGAAAAGGCAAGGCCCAGAGCAATCCACAGGGCAGACATCAGGAGTGCCTCTTTCATGGATACTATATGGGCTTTGCGGTGCAATACACCAAGGTCGAGCGCCAGCAATGCAAGAACAAATATCAAGAAACCGGTCCAGATGAGTATCACAAATTCCTCCTATTACTGAAACAGCGTCGCGAGGGTTGAAGTCAGAGTATCCGCCTTCAATAAACGTCTATGAACTTGCAAGATTGTAAGCAAACCAATTTCACATAACTACTGGGTTCACGACACTCATGTCGTCTATTCCGCTTATCGCTCCAACCTTACGAAATCCCAACGCCAAAAACAAACACTCGCGGAGAAGCAAAAAGAGTTGGGTTGGTGATATCACTTTCTTTGAGGCCAAAGTCCCGCTCTTTGGGATTCCGTACATGCGGGATTCAAAGAACGGAAAAAGCCTTCGCGAAATAATGTCTGCTTGCCCTTTCTCTTTAGAAGAGAAAGGGCGAAAGAGAATCTTCGGAACTGCCCGCCTGCCGCATTGACTTCTCGGAGGCGGGCAGGCCAACCCTGCATTCGTTAATAGCTTGAAAATTGGGAGTGTGTAGTTGGTATGCCTCCACACCAGCCTGCAGTTCCGAGGGCTCAGGGCATTGGTGAAGCAGTTGGGAAGGGTTGCTCGGCTGTCACGGTCCATATCGTGACAGTACCCCCTCTCTCGGTCACGAAATGGTTCGTGACCGCCCCGCTGGAATTTCAACTAGAAGGCTAATTGAACCCCTTCCATAATTCCCCATTTGTTACTACATTGGTACGTCTCGTGGACAGAAAGAGACAAAATATGCTTTGGGTTTTAACCCCATGACAAGGACTAAAGTCCGCCAGGAATTTTCTTGGTATTTGGTTTCCACGACCTGTCTACGACTCTGCAAGTCGTAAGACTCGTAGAGAAGGTCGTGGCTATTCCTCCTTGATACCTCTCCGAAAAATACAAACAGATTTACTTGAAACGGCACCAGCATCGTTGCACTCTTCGAAAACATCACAGCAAAGGTTAACTCGTATGAGGTCTCGATTTCTCATTGTTGTACTCGCTACACTCGTCTGCTCGGCGTGCACCCAATCGCAGCAACACACTCTTACCATACTCCACACAAATGATATGCACTCGGCCTTCGTGCCGCACGATGCCTTCTGGATCAAGGAATCACCGAAACCGCTTGTCGGAGGATTCAACGAGCTATCGTTTATTATCGATAGCATACGCGGCGCGACCAGCAATGTGCTCTTGCTTGATGCCGGGGACGTTATGACCGGCAATCCTATTGCCGATCTCGAGTATGATGGAGCGCAGGGCGGCGCACTGTTCGCGATGATGAACATGATCGGCTACGAAGCATGGTGTGTTGGAAACCATGATTTCGATATCTCACAGGAGAATCTCAGACATTTGACAGCGATTGCCCGGTTCCCTGTGCTTTCCGCAAACATCGTCAACAACGAAGGCAAGTATCCTGTCAACAACAAGCCCTTTACCATCATCGACAAGGATGGACTGAGGATTGGCATCATCGGGGTGATGTCCCAGGATTTGTATCACCTTGTCAACCAGAACAGTCTTGTCGGCATCAAAGTCCTCGATCCCGTGGCGACAACCCAGCGGTGGATCGACGAGCTGAAGCCGAAAACAGATCTCCTCATCGCGTTGACGCATCAGGGTGTCGATGAAGATTCCCTTCTCGCCTCCAGTGTTACGGGCTTGAATATCATTGTTGGGGGCCATTCGCACACACGCCTCAAGCAGCCGAAGACCGTCAACGGCGTCATCATTGTACAGGCAGGCTCCGACTGTGAGAACCTTGGCGTACTTGAAGTATCAATCGAGAATCGCCGGGTCAGCAGATACGACGGGAAGCTGATTCAACTCTGGTATCGTAAGGATAGGCCCCCCACTCGACTCTCCGCCTTCATCGATTCGGTCCAACATATTATCGACGGAGAGTACGACAAAGTCATTGCAACGCTGAAGAGCGACTGGAAACGATCGGAGGGTGAAACCGGTATCGGGAATTTTGTCGCCGATGCCCAGCGAGAGGCAGCACATGCCGATGTTGCATTCATGAACAACAGCGGAATCCGTGCGAACGTAACTGCCGGTCCGCTAACGAAGAAGGAGCTCTTTACGGTGATGCCGTTCAGGAATATTCTGACAACATTCCAGTTGAGTGGAAAGCAGTTGCGATCCGTGCTCATCTATTCTTTGAGCAGAAGAGGTGGTCTGTCATTCTCCGGCATCACCTGCAGGTGGAAACGAAACGCTGCACGCGACCCGGAGATCGTTACGATCGACATAAATGGCAAACCGCTGGACGATGAGAGGATGTACATCTGTGCCGCAAGCGACTACTTCGTCGGTGAAGCAAAACGGTATATCGGAGTGGAGATTCCGCAACCAACATATCTTCAGCAGACGGTCTTTGCGGCGCTGGAGGCTGCCGCAAGAAAGGCCGGAGAAATCGATTCAAAGGTTGAGAATCGCATTCAAGAAATACAATAGACTCTTGCATCAGGGAAAGGAACCACGTCGTGAGCGTCAGCAATTTCCCCGTTCTTATCATCATCGGCCGACCGGCAGCCGGCAAGTCTGAAGTCATCGACTACTTGAAGAAGGCTGATCCCAAGGAACGGCTGGCAAGATTCCACATTGCCGACTTCGAAGAGCTGGATGACTTCGTGTATGTGTGGGAGACATTTGAGGTCGATGATATCCTCACGAGGAATGGCAAGCCGAGACTATGGACGGATGAGAAATACTGGTTCAAAGAGCATTTCATCTGGAACCTGTACATTGAGCGGATCAATCTGGAGTACCGGAAGAAACTCGCCCGCAACGCCAACTATCATGACAGCAAGACAACGCTGGTTGAGTTTGCACGTGGCGGTGAGAACGGTATTTACGAGGCGCTCAGTTTCCTGCATGAAGATATCCTCAAGCGCGCATCAGTGGTGTACATCGAAGTGTCGTATGAGGAATCAGTTCGGAAGAACCGGCGTCGTGCGCGGCCGGGCGAGGAACATTCCATTCTCTATCACTCACTTCCTGATGAGAAAATGGACTTCTATTACAAGACTAACGACTGGGAGAAACTGGCGGCGAAAGACCCGAATTTCATCGAAGTGAAGGGTTTTAAGGTTCCCTACGCAGTGTTTGAAAACGAGCCGGAAAAAACACTCGACCCGGTGCTGATCGGGCAGGAGTTGGAAAGGGCGACGAAGAAGTTGTGGGGGATGAAGCGATAAGTAGGGGGAGATGATGCTTCTGTAGGGACGTTCAATGATCGTCCCTACATCAGTTTTTTCCCACCGATGATCGTTTCAATCTCTCTTGAGGCGACCAACTCTTGGGTCCGCTTCTTCTCTGCCCGCGAAAGGAACCACACCGCAATCAGAATGAACACCAGCGAGAGCCAGTCTTGCTGCTTGGGAAACCTTCCGTTAAACGCGAAGTACAGAACCAGCGTAGCTGTTGTTCCTGCAACGAGTGACGTCAAGCGGTTCACAAGACCCGCAAATGTCGCAGTCCTTCCTTTGAACATGAAAATGAAGACAGAGAAGAACGCCACGAGGCCATAGGCAAAGCCCGCCACCACCGCCCAGCTCCAGAGCGGACGAGGATCTGCAAAGCTGTTGTGGAAGAGAACGATTTGCGGACTTACATTCTCGAACCAATCAGTTGATTTGAAAAGAATGTACCCGACGAGAAGCATTGTCGCCGTTGCAGCGATCTGCTCGATTGCAAAGAACCCCTGGTTGTCAAGCTTCGCGCCCTTCGGCCTTGTATTTTTGTAATAGTTCATGATATAGATCCGGAAGGTGTACGCAACGATGTAGCTTCCGAGGATCGTTAATGCAGCCGGGGAATTGACAAAGTCGAAGTCGCCCGGCCCAACCCAGAATACATTCACTGCCGCAGCAAGGAGTGCGAACACCACGGCATAGTTTTCCTCAACATACACGTGCTTCGTAAGAATCCCCTGCTTGATCTGTACGGCATCCACAACCCGGCTGATGATAATGACGCTTGCACGCATGATCACCATTGCCACCATGACAGAAATCGGCAGCATGTACATGAGTGTTGTTGTGGGGA
>CAYPVN010000107.1:0-6569 GCA_964414155.1 uncultured Chitinophagales bacterium | reverse complement strand
ATCGTAGCCCGCAGGACTTTCGGGTTGTACAACTCAACGGAATTCCTGCCCATAATAATCCCCTGCACGGCGAACCAATCGCTTGTGCGTATCATGGAACCGGCGTTACCAGGGTCCGACACAGCATCGAATGCAACAAGTATGGATGGCGTACTGTTCCTGGAAAGCATCGACTCGACAGAGACGGTCTTCTGCTGCAGGACCGCTACAATTCCTTGAAACGTGACTGTCTCGGAGATAATCTCCATCTCCCTCGTCGAGATCTCGTTGAGCTGGGATGCTTTTTTCTTGAGCAATTGAAGGAGCGGCTTGCCTAATTGATGATCGAAGAGATCCTTCGTGAAAAACGCTTCCAGAACCCTGAAATCTGAGTTGACAGCTTCCTGCACCAGCCGTATCCCTTCTATGATGAACTTTTTCTGTTCATCCCGATGCTTCTTATGGGTCAGCTCGCGCAGTTCTTTGAGTTTGTTTTTTGTGAGAGTCATGGATGAAGATGGTTTTGAAATTCGAGCCATTGATTATTAATCATTACGCATTGCTCATTCCTTATATTCCCCCCACACCTCGCGCAACACATCGGAGATCTCGCCTACTGAAGCATAGGCTTCCACACAGCGCAGAATGAACGGGATCAAATTCTCTTTGGAGAGCGCCTCTGCTTTCAAATCGCTCAATGCCTTTCGCAGCGTAGTGTCGTCACGACGCGCACGAACTTGCCTTAACCGCTCGATCTGTTTCTTCGCAACAGATTCATCGATCCGGAGAATATCCACATCCGGCTCTTTCCCGCTCACAAAGTCATTCACGCCAACGATGATTTTTTCCTTCTGCTCAATCGCTCGCTGATAACGGTAAGCACTTTCCATGATCTCACGTTGGTAGAACTGTTGTTCAATTGCCCTAACGGCCCCTCCAAGTGCATCAATCTTTTCTATTAGCGATCGCGCATCTTGTTCGATGGAGTCAGTCAGCGACTCAACCAGGTATGAACCCCCAAGAGGATCAACGGTACCTGTAACGCCGGATTCATGTGCTATTACCTGCTGTGTACGCAGCGCGAGTGTTGCGGACGCTTCGGTTGGAAGGGCAAGCGCTTCGTCGCGGCTGTTGGTGTGCAGTGACTGGCAACCACCCAGCACGGCCGCAAGGGCCTGCATGGCCACTCTTACTACATTGTTGTCGATCTGCTGAGCAGTGAGTGTAGCGCCGCCGGTTTGTGCATGGAAGCGGAGCTTCATGGCTTCTTCATTCCTCGCCCCAAACCGTTCTTTCATGATCGACGCCCAGAGCCGCCGTGCCGCGCGGAATTTCGCCACCTCCTCAAAGAAGTCGTTGTGCGCGTTGAAGAAGAACGAGAGCTGTGGGCCGAACGTATCAACATCCAGACCGGCGTCGATCGCAGCCTGGACGTACGCGATCCCATTCGCGAGCGTGAAGGCAAGCTCCTGCACTGCCGTTGCACCCGCCTCCCGGATATGGTAACCGCTGATCGAGATGGGGTTCCATTTCGGTACGTGCTGAGTGCACCACTGGAAGGTATCCGTCACCAAGCGCAATGACGGAGCAGGTGGATAGATGTGCGTACCGCGTGAAATATACTCTTTCAAGATATCATTTTGCACCGTGCCGGAAATCTTCCGCAGATCCACACCTTGCTTCTTCGCAAGCGCGACGTACATGCAGAGCAGAATTCCTGCCGTCGCGTTGATGGTCATCGAGGTCGTCACCTTGTCAAGCGGGATGTCGTTGAAGAGCACCTCCATATCGGCAAGCGTGTCAATGGCAACTCCCACCTTCCCAACTTCTCCCTCGGCCATCTCGTGGTCGGAGTCGTATCCCATTTGCGTCGGCAGGTCGAATGCGACGGAGAGACCTGTTGTCCCATGATCGAGCAGATACTGGTAGCGTTTATTCGACTCTTCAGCAGACCCGAACCCAGCATACTGACGCATCGTCCAGAATCTTCCCCTGTACATCGTCGGATAAACTCCCCGTGTAAACGGATACTCTCCCGGATATCCAAGTCGATTGGCATAGTCAAGTTCCGCCGGCGTGTAGAGCCTCTCAATGGGAATCCCCGAATCGGTACGGAAGTCCTTCTTTCGTTCCCCGTAGCGCTCAACCGTTGGCTGGACACGCTTCAGTTCCCATTCTATTTTCCGTTGCTCAATCGCTTTCAAAGATTGTTCCGTCGAGGGCATGATGGTATTGAGTTGTAGTGTCGGATGTGCTACGAAATGATAACCAACCTGTGCACGAGAATCAAGCGTAGCCAATTGAAGGTAGTGCTGAGTTTTCATGCGAAACATGGAGATAAACGGGGACGGTCGTACTATTGCCAAGGCTCCTTGGCGCAACGATCAACACCCATATCATCTCCAGTCTATCCGTGACAGTGTTATCCCGTTTGTTTCAAAAATAAGAGCTCCTTCTTCGTCGGTTCGATAGACGATCGCCTTCATCTCCTCAAACCGTTGTACCACTGTTGGCGAGGGGTGATGGAACTTGTTGTTCTTACCAACAGAGATCACCGCATACGCGGGACTGACCGCACTAAGAAAGCCCTCCGAGCTGCTTGTGTTGCTCCCATGATGACCAACTTTGAGCAGGGTTGAATGAAGAAAATCGCCGTAGACGGAGACCATGTCTTCCTCCACATCCTTTTCCGCGTCACCGGAGAGCAACATCGAGATATTTCCGTACTGCAGCTTGAGGACAATTGATGTATTGTTGAGATTCGGGTGCTGATGGGAGGTATCAGTGTCAATGTAGCGGGCCATTGGGCTGAGAATGTATATGCGGGCGTTTTCAACCCCGCTTATCGTTGTGCCTGCCCGCGCGGTCTGAAACACGCACCCTTCATCTGCTATGTCGGCGAGATATCTGGAATAGATTTGAGAGGAAATCGGTTGGCCGCTATCGATCACCCGTTTCACGTCGCAGTGTTCCAGCGTTGCAGGAACCCCGCCAATATGATCGCTGTGCGGATGCGATACAACAAGAACATCAAGCGAGGAAATACTCCGACGCTTCAGAAAGGGCACAACGATCCTTTCGCCCGCATCGTAGGTGAGTGCCTTCGGCCCTGCATCGACAAGGATGGTCTTCCCGTCCGGAAATTCGATGAGAATTGCATCACCCTGCCCCACATCAATGAAACTTATTCTTAGTTTCTCCCTTGCCGAAGCGCGCAGCGGCGAAGGAGGAATAAACACGACGATGTTTAGCGCCACCAACAGTGGAATGAAGAGTCTTCGAACGACTTGTTGATTGCCCATATGCACAAGTATCCCGAGGGCGAGATAGAAAGGAATCGCATCGATTGCCGTAAAACGCATGGTATCAATGAACGCAAAACCCAATCCTCCAGCCACTTTTGCAACGAGCAGCGTCCCGTTCAGCACTGTCTCGTTGACGGCGGCATATACCTCGGCAAGCCAAAGACTGAAGGTTCCCGCCAGTGTGGAGATAAAGCCGAGAACGACACTGAGCCCCACTGCGGGAATAACTATGATATTCGCGAGCACGCCGATAACGGAAACCTTGCCGAAATAAATTGCTGTCAACGGAAGGGTCCCCAGCGTAGCAACGAGCGACACCGCGCAAACTCGGAGTGTCCACACCATCGCACGACGCAAGACTGTTCGACCTTCAATCCGATTGATCCATTCGTTCGATTTAGGATACAGATACATGATCGACAGGACGGCCACAAACGACAATTGAAATCCGACATCAAAGAGTTGACGTGCATCCAGCGCAAGGATGATCAACGCAGCAACTCCGAGAGAGTTGTACGCACTCGGTCTCTCCTGTGCAAGGCTCGCGAGCAAGAACACGAAAGCCATCACTGTTGCCCTTACAACCGGAGGCTGACTTCCCGTGAGAAGCATGTAGAACAACAGGCCAAAACATGTCGTCACAACACGTGCCCATTTCGGCAGGCGCAGAAACTCGAGCAGGAAGAAAATGAACGCAGCAACAACCGCCACGTTCGATCCTGAGACCGCGAGCACGTGAGCAACGCCGGAGTTCGCGAACGCCTGCCGCACCGCGGCGGAGATTCCGCTCCGTTCCCCCAGAAGTAATCCCTTGAGAAACTCTCCCGCTTCACCGCCGATTGTCCTGTCAATCAGATCGGTCATGAACTGTCGGACAGGAAACACAATCTCACGCATGACCCACCAGCCACCAGCGGCATCACTGACAACGATCTGGTCGAAGCCTCTCACAAACAGCAACATCGAAATCCCGTTTGCCTCGTAATACTGACGCGGGCTGAATTCGCCAGGGTTTCGTTCCGTTGAGGGACGGGAGAGAATGCCTTTAAGTGACACAACATTTCCGTAAACGAACTGCATCCCGCTTGTGTCTTTGCGAGTTTTCTGGATCGTAACAAGAATGGTATAGGGAAATCGTGAAACGCTCGATCCATCAATCAGCTGTTTTCCATCAAGCACAAATCGTATACGGGAACCTTGTCTCACCGGCATATCATTGATCGACCCAGTGAGGACAACTGTTCGTTCAAACTGCTCATCACCGCCGAAGGATTGTTGAGCATCGGAAGCCAGCTTGGTCGCACCCGCTGAAAGACAGAGAGCCACCAAACTGAAAGTCAGCACGTGGCCAAGTTTGTCCGAGCGAAGAGACTGGAGATAGAGAAACAGCGTGACAAGGAAGAGGATGCCGGTGAGTATGGCAAGCAACAGAAAGGGTACAGCAAGAATCTTGCTGATGATGATGCCGATAATCACCAACGTTGTGAGGCGAAGCGCGGGATAGCCGTTGAAACTGAAAGGACGCATGAACCTGAAACTCAACCCCCTTTCCAAGATTGATGTGAAGCTAGTCTCGAAGAGCCGGAGGCGTAACTTGCCGCTGTTCAGCAATACACTCAAGAAGCACAGGAGCTACGCGTGTAAGGTCGGTCATCCTGGCTCGACCCACGCGCGGCTTGGAATGTTGCAGCCTGTCTGAAAACTCCGCATGACGATAACCGTACAAAATACATGGAACAGGATTTCGTGTGTGGGTTTTCGTCGTGATGTCCTCCAGATTCCCGTGATCGCTGGTAATCAGCAATAGGGTATTATTGGGGTTCAATGTCTCGATAATCCCGACAAGCATGGCATCGAATCGTTCCAGCACATCAACGGCCTCCTGCATGTTTTGGGCATGACCAGCATGATCCGTCTTCCAGTATTCGAACAACACAAAATCGAACATGGAAGAGAGGTGCGCGAGTCTGCGGCCGGCTTCCGCTGGCTCAATCGGTGCAATATCGGGATACCCAAGATCTTTCCATCCCGCATTAGTGATGTCTGCCGAAACTCCCTTTCCCCTCCTGAGGTCGTCAGCGTTTTGTAAGGGAACATCACTCATGGTACAAGAAAATGTTGTTACAGTCATGCGTGATTTACGCTGGTTGATGTAGCCGAAGAATCGCTGGGGAAAGGCATTCGCGAAATGAACGCTCCGCCTTGAGTCAAGCAATTTCTTGAAGATGCTGTGTTGCTGAATGACGGGCTTGAGCGTTGAGTAAGGGTGCGGACCGAAATGCTTGCCGATGAGTTTCGCCGCGTTGACGCCCGTGAACAACGCAGTCTGGCCAGTGCCGCTCTGGGGAAGACCTTCAACTCCTAATGTTGCGTCAAGCGGAACGAGTGTAGCCGTGCGGGAGAAAAGTGTTCGGCGCCTCAAAGAAGGAAGCTCACCGGAAAAGAGCGACCGCAGCGCGGGCAGCCGGGCAGCAAAGAAGGGATTGATCGACGGATCCTTCTTGCCGATCCCAACACCGTCCAGGAAGAGCATCAGAACATGCACTGAAACCTCAGGAACATTTGAGAGCAGATGGACGTCTTGCCCTGAAGGGACTACTTGCTGTCGATGAGTATCGTTACGGGTCCATCATTCACGATCGTCACTTGCATCATTGCACGGAACACGCCGGTGTGTATTTGCGCGTCCCCAACAACCGACCGCATTCGTTGGACGAATGTCTTGTACAGGGGTTCAGCTTCTTCCGGGCTTGCAGCTTCGCTAAATCCGGGGCGATTGCCCTTCTGGGCATCTGCGTACAGGGTGAATTGTGAGACGACCAGCGCTTCGCCGCCGACATCTTGCAAACTGAGATTCATTTTGCCATCAACATCTTCGAACACCCTGAGATGTGAGCACTTATCAGCGAGATATTCTGCCGCTTGCGGTGTGTCCCCCTTTTTTATTCCCAACAAAACAACAAACCCCTTGCCGATGCGCGCGTGAACACTGCCGTCAATGGCGACACTTCCTTCCCGCACGCGCTGGACTACCGCTCGCATTACTTCCGTCCGCGAATAATGCGCGGAACTCCGGAGAGGTCATCACAGATCTCGATCGAGGTAAGTCCGTTCTCCCGGGCAATTGCCTGCGCCTGCTCTGATTGATTGTACGCGACCTCCATGAGAAGCCAGCCTCCCGGTTTCAGTTTCTTCATTGCCAGATCGCTGATGCGGCGAATGAATCGAAGGCCATCGCCGCCGTCGGTTGTGGCGATCTTCGGCTCGAAGTCCCTAATCTCAGGC
>CAYPVN010000106.1:4362-6629 GCA_964414155.1 uncultured Chitinophagales bacterium | reverse complement strand
CGAGGCGTTTGGCCTTTTCCAGAACCATGTCGGAAACTTGAACGTGACGCTCGGGGGGCTCATCGAATGTTGAACTGATGACCTCCGCGTTCACCGATCGCTCCATATCAGTCACTTCTTCCGGGCGCTCATCAATCAGGAGAACGATGAGTTTAACCTCGGGATGGTTCCTCGAGATGCTGTTGGCAATCTTCTGAAGCAGGATTGTCTTTCCAGCTTTTGGCGGCGAAACAATCATACCGCGCTGACCCTTGCCAATCGGAGTCAGCAGGTCCATGATGCGCATGGAGTATTCACCGGGTGCAGTTTCGAGCCGGAGAGGCGAATTCGGATAGAGAGGTGTAAGGTTGTCGAAAAGGACTCTCTCGCGAATTGTCTCCGGGTTCTCATCATTGACCGCCTCAACTCGTAGCAACGCAAAGAAACGCTCCCCCTCTTTGGGAGGCCTGACCTGACCGCTTACCGAGTCGCCGGTACGAAGATTGAATTTCTTGATCTGAGAAGGCGAAACGTAAATGTCATCCGGTGACGGGAGATAGTTGTAATCCACAGAGCGGAGAAAGCCGTAGCCATCGGGAAGAACTTCCAGCACACCTCGACTGAAAGTCAGTCCTCCTTGTTCAGTCTGCGCTTCGAGGATTTTGAAAATGAGATCCTGCTTTCGCAGATCACTGTACCCAGAGATCTTGAGCTCTTTAGCAACCTCATTGAGCTCCGCAATCTTCTTGGACTTGAGTTCAGAAATGTCCATTCCCATGGATAGCAGACCTTTCGTGAAATGAAAAAGAATAAAAACTCAAGGTGTCAATGTTCCCCCTTCTTCAACTTCTTGAATGCAACAGGAATGGAGAGGAGAAACGAAACCTTGGTTGGATGTACGTCCGAGATTAAATGATGAGTTCGAACAGGTGGTAATTCTAAGAGATGTCTATTCCTCTTTAGTCGGATTTGACTATTCGAATATACACCATTCATGGAATATTGTCAAGCTTTTTTCCTTGCGAGACTTGCCAGTGCCTCCGAGACCACGAAGTGAGAACCGGTTACCAAGACCCTCCCGTCCCTGCCTGCCAATTCATCAGCTATCTTGATTCCACCTGCAACGGAGTCTGCCCGGACAGTCTTCCATCCCGACTTTTTCAAATGGCTTGAGAGCTTCCTCGACGCCATTGCTCTCGGCATCGTGGGAGCGACCGCCACAAAGACGCGGGCAATTTTCGCAAGCTCCTGAAGCATTGGCCTGTATTCCTTATCCTTCATCACGCCAAAAACAACCACCAAGTCATTCAGCCCCATCTGCAGGAGAACATCGACAAGCGTTCGTGCACCTGCCGGATTATGTGCCACGTCCAATATGTAACGTTGATTTCTCCCCAGAGTTTCAAGTCGCCCACGTATGCCCGTGTTGATCCTGATATGACGCAGACCCCGGGCAATTGCGGCACTCCGGATGTTTCCAATTGTGGATTTCAAGCTCCTATTGCGGCAAAGGATTTCAAGTGTGGCAACAGCAAGTCTGGAGTTATGAACTTGGTGAGAACCCTCCAATCCAAGCCTGACGTTTTGAATGTTTATGTGATTCGAATGTATCTTCGTGATGACACCTCGCCCGAGCCGATACTTCGACTGAATTGACACAACCCTCCTCGCCTCGACAAACCTAGCCTGTTTCTTCCTGGCAATCTCCCTCAATATGTTGATGACTTCGTTGTCCTGTGATCCGGTCACACATGGAATTCCGGGTTTGATAATCCCCCCTTTCTCGCGCGCAATAGCCGCCTTTGTGTTGCCGAGATATTCGCGGTGCTCAAGGGAGACATTCGTGATCACCGAAATCAGTGGAACAAGAACGTTTGTTGCATCAAGCCTTCCCCCAAGTCCGGTCTCAATGACAGCCAGCTCCACTTCTTCATCTGCGAAATACTGGAAGGCAATGCACGTGGTCGCCTCAAAGAATGTAGCGCGTACCAATTCGATTGCCGGCCTCAGCAGTTTGGCATAACTAACGAGGCGACGCTCGGTGATCACCCTCCCGTTGATCCGGATGCGCTCTGTAAACCTGAGCAAGTGCGGTGATGTATAGAGCGCCGTCTTATAGCCGGCTTCCATTGCAATCGATGCCAAGAAGGATGCCGTTGATCCCTTCCCGTTCGTCCCAGCGATATGAATGGATCGGAATTTCTCTTGCGGGTTTCCGATGGATGCGAGAAGCGTCCTGGTATTCCGCAAACCGAATTTAATCCCGCGGCGTTGAAGCTTGTAGAGAT
>CAYPVN010000106.1:0-4262 GCA_964414155.1 uncultured Chitinophagales bacterium | reverse complement strand
GTCCTGGTATTCCGCAAACCGAATTTAATCCCGCGGCGTTGAAGCTTGTAGAGATACGTGAGAGTTTCCGAATAGGAATTCATGTAGGAAGGGAAAGGAATCCCAGGGGAAGCTTATAACCAGGTATCCAAAACGGAGACTTCTGATCCGGCTTCAAGTGACCCCACCAGAGAACCAACGTCATCGATCCGCCGTTCTTCGCAATATGATCGAATGCCATCCGCGATCTCAATACCTGTCGCGGGATTGATGAAGTTTGCCGTACCGACTTGAACTGCGGTGGCGCCTACCATGAGAAATTCTATTGCGTCAGTCGCATTCATGATCCCGCCGATTCCTATAACAGGAATCTTAACCGCTCGGGCAACTTCATAGACCTTTGCGAGAGCAACGGGTTTGATGGCCGGGCCAGAGAGACCACCTGTCACAGTAGAAAGAACCGGTTTTCGTTTCCTGACATCTACGGCCATTCCAATAAGAGTGTTGATGGCCGAGATCGCATCCGCCCCCGCTCCTTCCACAGCTCGAGCAAAGTCGGAGATATGAGCGACGTTAGGTGTTAGCTTGATAATAAGCGGTTTCCTGGTCCGTTCCCGAACACGTCGGGTAATCTGTTCTGTCAACTCACAGTTGGTTCCGAAACTTAGTCCTCCCTCCCTTACGTTCGGGCATGATACGTTGATCTCATATCCGTCCACACCATCTTCACTTTCAAGGGCATCCACCACATCGCAATACTCGTCTATCGTACTGGCGGCAACATTTGCAATTATTGCAGTATTGAGTTTACGAAGATATGGAAGCTTGGCAGAAACGAATTTCGCCACGCCAATATTTGCCAGGCCGATGGAGTTCAACATTCCGCCGGGCGTTTCAACAATACGCGTGGGGGGATTCCCGTCTCGCGGTTTCATGGAAAGCGATTTCGTAATGATACCGCCAAGCTTGTTGACATCAGCAACATCCTTGCATTCATCCCCGTAACCAAACGTGCCGGATGCAACAAGGACGCGGTTCTTGAAGTTCACATTCCCAATCTGAAAAGAAGTCCTGATCATATCTCAGATCTTTACTTTTCGTACGTCGAAAGTCGGCCCATCCATGCACATCAGCCCATATTTTTTCTCACCATCCACCAATTCAACGGGACAGCCCTGACAAATACCGAATCCGCATCCCATTACCCCTTCCAAAGATACCTCGCAGGGAAGTTGGGCATCCCGCGCAAAAGCCGCCAGTGAACGCAACATCGCATTGGGACCACACGCGAAAATCTTCGGCGAGGGAATATCGTTCTCGGTGATGAATGTTCTAACTAAATCCACAACAGTACCGTGGAATCCTTTGCTTCCATCGTCCGTCGCAACATGAACGTTTGTCAGATGAGATTCAACAAGTTGCGTTGCAGTCCGAGCCCCGAGGAATGTTACCATTGATTTTCCCAGACGAGTAAGGGCCGATGCACTGATCGGTAGTGGTGCGACACCCAGCCCTCCTCCAATCAATATCGCCGTTGTGAAATCATTGGAGGAAAGTGAAAAAGGAACTCCCAGCGGCCCGAGAACATCGAGCAAATCCCCTTTGCTTTTCCTTCGGAGAACTGAGGTTCCACGTCCGATAACATTGAAAATCACCTCAACAATGTCATCGAACGTTCGGTAGACACTGAACGGACGTCGAAGCAAAGGCTCGATGCCAGCGTCGACACGCAGGTTTACAAATTGCCCGGGCAGAATATTGGAACTGATAAAGCGGGAAGAGAATTGAAGAACGTGTGTATTTTCCGCAACCTCATGAACACCTCTCACGACGCAGAATTCTTGCTTCATCAGCGATCTATTTTTCCACTTCTTTTGGCACTGGTGGTCCCCCATCAGGATGTTTCAAATCTTCCTCACCTTCCGGCTTAGGTTTGATCGGCTTTGGTCCTCCCTGATTCTCGAGGTTTCCCTTGGGAGGTCCTCCGGTTGAATCTGAATGAGTTGAGTCCCCCTGCATATGGCTTTCTCTAAAACGTTCAACCTCAGCAAGTTTGGACTTCACGAGAGCTGCATACTCTGAAGTCGGGTAAAGAGTCACGAGTCTGACATAATTTTGAAGGGCGCTATCGGGTCTAGAGATCTGCTCGTACAACCATCCGACCGAGTATTGAGCTTTGGATGCCAGCGGAGAATCGGGATACTTCTTGACAATTGTGGCGAATGTGTCAATTGCGGCAAGAGATTTCCCTTGATTCATCAGTCGCTCAGCTTTCCCATAAACTTCCTGGGCTTTGTCAGGTGGTTTTACCGTTGGCTGTATCCCCAGACGTTTCTTGGATTCAGCAGCAAATTCGGACTCCGGAAATCGGCGGACGATGTCCCGATACATCGAGTCAACCAAGTCCTTGTTGTATGTTGAGTCCTGACTATTGATCTGGGCGAGGGCAAACATCGCTCTTGCAACGAAGGGGCTTTTCGGATGCTGTGCCAACACGAGTGAATACCATTCCTTCGCCGAATCAATCCTGCCGATCGTCCCAAAGAAAAGACTTGCCAGCTCGGTCTTGTTATATGCAAGTCGGGCTTCAACCGTATCAATCGGAATGTTCGGGATGCTTGGCCTCTTGGGTTTCACCGTGTCCGGCCTCTCTTGGTGAAGAACCGTTAAGGAATCCGTGCTGATACTGTCCCACGCTACTGCAGTTGAATCTGAATTGCTCAACAAGGAATCGGGTGGATTGAGAATCAGCTCACGAATTGTATCGTTGCGTGCGATCTCGGATTTGTAGGTGTGGTACTTGTTCATGTACTCGGCGCGCGGGATTAGCAGTAACGTAATCGGCGCTGCAGGAGCTTCGTTTCTTCCCCTGTTGTATGCAATACGAGCCGAATCATACTGGAAGAGCCTGTCTTCATACAACATCCCGAGCTGATAGTACGAGTTGGCTGAATACTCGGTCCGGGCATATGTCGTATCAACGTACGTGTACCGGGCTACTGCAGAGTGCAGGTCATTCATAGCAGCATAGACATTGCCTATCTCGAGATCGATCTCGCCAAAAAATTCCTTGAAATTAGTATTGTCAATCAATTCCTCCAGAATGGCAAGGGAGGATTCGTGTCTGCCGAGATTTGAAAGGGCCCGCGCTTGACCAAGAACAGCCTTATATTCATTCTCGTAACCGCTGCTTTCGTCTTCCGCCTGCCGATAGGCAATAAGTGCCTTTTCAAAATCACCTTCCTGTGCACGAATCTCGCCAATGGTCAAATACGATCGGGTTCGTTGTTCCGGTGTGTCTCCGTGCTCGGCCGATTTCTGATACTGCTTAACCGCCGCCTCAAGATCCTTGTTTTCCAGAAAGATTCCCCCGAGCAGCAATGAGACTTCCGCAGCAACGTCGTTCTTGCCCTCGCTCAAAGCCTGATCTGCCAACTCCGTTGCCACTGAAACTGCCTTCGCCTTATCATTCATCCGGTAATATGTACGCGCAAGAAGCAGGTTTGCCTCAAGCTTATATGAACTCTCGGGGTACCCCTGAAGAAGTTCGCTGAACTTACGTTCTGCCTTTTGATATTCGTTCTGATAATAATACGATTTGCCAATCATCAGCAACGATCCTTCGACCAAGCTGGACTGCGGGTGATACTGCAAGAGCTTCGAGCATTTCTCGATGACAGAAGTAAACTTTGCCTTCGAAGTACCCTGGACGGAAAATTGTGTCGGTGATGATTGATCTGGCGGCTTGCCTGTTCGTGGATTCAGTATCTCATCCTCCGCCTCATTGAACAGACGCTGGGCGTTGTAGTATGTGTTAAAATACGACCCGATGAAATCCCCCACCGAGCATCCGGAAAGAGGATAAAGGATCAACGACAAAGCCACCAGAGGAAGAAGGGTATGTGATTTCAAAATCGGTTGGTTCCCAGACTGCAAATCAACTCTCCATATCGGAAGTACACTGGACTAAAAATAGGGATTATGCTTAGAAATGTCAAACAAGGTCAGATTAAACCTTGTATGTCACAGATTGTCAAATCAGCAAGAACAACGAGAAGCTTTATTAAGATTTCATAGGAGGTTGCACCAATGAATAGGACACCCTTAACGCTGATCAGCTGTATCATCCTTGTCGCCGCGACATCCTTTGCACAGCCACGATTGGAGCACGGAGGAAAGCCGCGGATCCCTGACAACAGGGAGGACATGATGGATAGACTTCAGCTCACGGATGAGCAAGAAATGAAAATGGGGAAGCTTCGAATTGATTTCCAGAAGAAGGA
>CAYPVN010000105.1:0-6639 GCA_964414155.1 uncultured Chitinophagales bacterium | reverse complement strand
CCGCATTTGAGTAACTGAGGTGGTGAGTGGAAAAATCAAGGATGCCATAGAACACCGTAACGAACTTCTCGGTGCTCGTGCTTTCATAGAGGAGCTTGTTCGAACGCTCCATGCATTCACGCGCAGATGGGTTGATAAGTGTCTGGCCTCTCAACGTTGCCTGCGTGTTAGCCATGAGCAGGGAGGCGGGAAGGCCTTTACCCGAGACATCACCCAAACAAACCGCAAGACGCTGGTCATTGATAGGAATGAAATCAAAATAGTCTCCACCAACCACCTGTGCCGGGATGCTTTTGCCGGCAATTTCATACCCGGGGACGTTGGGTGGGGCTTTGGGCAGTAAATCGGTTTGGATTTTTGATGCGAGGCGTATCTCCTCCTGCATTTTCAGGAGTTGCCGCTCGCGCTCATTCAGGCGTGCATTTTCCACCACCTGTCCTGATTGCGCGGCGATGATTGCAAGCAGGCGCTGGTCATCCTCTGTAAAACCCGAACCATTCTTCTTGTTATACACGGTGAGGACACCTTTGAGTTCGGACTTGATAATCAGCGGAACACAGAGCAGAGAGTTAATCGAATCATCCCAGCTCACACCACGGAATCGTTCATCGTTGCGCGGGTCGTTCAGATGCAGCGGCTTCTTGTTCAGATGCATCCAGCCAAGCAGAGTCTGGGTAAGATGGAATTTTTCGTGGTCGGCAGAACTCTCCATCGCGCGGACAAGCGTTTTCATCGAATCACTCGCCCGTTCATCGACAAGGGTGATGACCCCTTGTGCCGCGTCTACTGCCCGTAACGAGCGACGGATGATCGTTTGCATAATCTCCTGCGAATCCATGGAAGCACTGATTGCGCGAGCAAGGTCGTTAAGAATCGATAGCTCAGCAACCGCCCTTTTCAGTCGTAGCGTTTCTTCCTGGAGTTCTTTGACAGCGCGTGTGGCAATTTCCTGTTCACTCATTCCGGATGCTTGTTATGGGTGTGATAATGAGAAATGGACGAATCGCTTGTACATCACTAACATACGGGAAACATTGGGGAAAATCAATAGTAGACGGGGGGATGCCAAGTGAGGTCATTTCCAACGGCCAGCCTAGGGATTTGATCAACCTGATGAAACCAGCGCAGACCTATTTTTCAAGACCCAGCTTCTTTAGTAGGACTGAGAACCTTGGGTCTGAATGATATCGGTCGAATACAGGATCGACCTTCAGGTAGATCAGCGAGCCGTCATGTGCCTGATATGCTTTGTCGAGCCATTCAAACATCTGGTCGTGATCTTGGAGCCCGGCGTACACCACCGCTATCCAGTACGGCCCGACCCAATACTTTGCACTATCCTGACCGGCATCTTGCCTCAACAAGTCGAGCATATCAAGAGCATCCTCACGTCTGCCGGATAATGCGTGAGCGTACCCCATTGCTGCGACTGCAATCGGATGACCTGCGGTAAACCTGATTGCTGTTCGGAAGGCCGTGTCAGCATCTGCGTATCTTGCCAGGCTCAAAGACGCCGCTCCTTTGATAAAATTCGCAGATGCAAATAAGGGCTCCACCTCAAGTGTCTTCTTCGCTTGTTCAATCGCTTCCTTGTACTTGCGCGAAAAATACAAGATCAGTCCAGCATCAGCGCCTATCACGGCCGAAAAGGGATCGAGCTTTTGTGCCTTCTCGCTCATCGATAGTGCTTTGTCAAAACGTCCTGTTACTGCCAACAACAACGCATACCAGCTGTGCGCAGTGGCGTAGCTTGGATTCAACGTGATCGCTCTATCAAAGTCTTTTTCAGCACCCGCCCAGTCCCAATCATAGTTCATTTTTGTAAATGCTAAGGAGGTGTAAGCCTCAGCGAGTTTATCATCAAGTTCCAATGCTGTGGTTGCCTCTCTCTTTGCCAAGACGTACGATTGAGCCGGGGAACGGAGACTGAGGTTACCGATCAAAGTGTAGGAATCGGCCAGTCCCGCGTGGGCAAGGGCGTATGTGGAATCCCTGTTAATGGCCTCTTTGAAATACTCGACGCTCTTCCAAATAGGATCAGGCAGCCGCTTGTTCAAGTGGTAACGACCATTGAGGTACAGACTGTACGCTTCAATATTCTCGGTAGGGCTTCGTTCAATGCGTAGCTCCTCCGCGGGAGAGATTTTTGCCTCCAGGGCTTTCGCAATCTTCCGTGCGATATCGCTTTGGATTGCAAAAATATGTGTAAAGCCCTCTTCGTAATCGAGTGGCATTAACACCTCGTCACTGTTCACATTGATCAACTTTGCAGAAATGAGCACCCGGCCTCCTTCTTTGCGCACACTGCCTTCCAGTATGGTTCCAACACGAAGCTCCGCCCCAATCTCAGGAACACTCTTTTCGCGACTCTTGAATCGCATGACCGAGGTCCTGGGGGTAATCCTGAACTTTGCAATCTTGGAAAGCTGCCCAATGACGTCTTCAGTGAGGCCATCACTAAAAACTTCACCTTCCCCATCACTGGAGAGATTCTCGAACGGCAGAACGGCAATGGAGGTGACATCAGCCGATGTAGATGGCATGAAAATAATGGCCGCGAGACCAATCACTACGCCAACCACAGCTGACAGAATAACGGCTACAGTTCTTTTTTTCTTCCTGAACGCAAACGAAATCTTATCCGTTAGGCCGGACCTCTCTTTTTCCCATGGCATTCTTATCTTGTATATGGCGACAGGGAGTTTGATGTTCTTTAGACCGACTCTGCCGCAATTGATCAAAGGCAGGTCGATCTTGTTTTCTATCTGCCGCGCAACATCTTCCGAGATGCAAATCCCGCCCGGATCTGCGCATGGTTCAATTCGTGCCGCAATGTTCACCCCATCGCCGTGCACATGTTTTCCAATCCTGACGACATCTCCCAAATGTAAACCGATGCGAAGGAGGATCCATCGTTCAAGCGGGAACGTGGAATTCCGGTTGTGGAGCATCGTCTGAATGTCCGCCGCACATCGGGTTGCCTCGAGTGCGCTCGTGAACTCCACGAAAAACGCATCTCCGACAACCTCAATTTCTCTCCCGTGATGTTTTGGAAAGAGGGGACGCAGCAATTGCTTTTGTTCTTGCAGTAATTCGAGGGCGAGAGACTCGTTTTGCTGGGTAAGCGCACTGTAACCGACCATGTCGGTGAACATGATGGCGGCTAATTTGCGCTGTTCTTTTCCTTCAGTGGCCATAAGACATATTACTGCTGTTATTCTTTCAACGCAAGGTCAATTGCTTCTTCGGTGTTCATCGACTGTCCTTCTGTGAAGTGTTGTTCCCCGGAACCCGCTCTGACTCTTGCGGCAAACTGCAGCAGCACGTCACGATCCGACAGGGGGACAGGGCAACCGATCGATTCTCTGATGAACGTGGCGTGCCCCAGGAGTCGCGCTGCAGCGTCCAAGCGGTCCTGCTGTGCAACGACCATCGCCAACGATTCGAGGCATTCTGCCGTACCGGTTTTGTTACCGAACTCAAGACAGAACCGCAAGCTCTTTTTAAGGTAATGATTTGCGCGTTCAAGATCGCCTGTGGCGAGAGCAGCCTTGCCAAGGCCGGTATGCGCCAACGAGATCCCCCACTTGCTCGCATCCGCATCGAACAAGCCGAGGCTCTCCTCCATCATCGCCACACCCTGAGTTCGCTCTCCCAATCGGAAGAGGATCCTCCCCAGGATTGCGCGTTCATAAGCAGCAGCCCATTTGTTTCCCATCCCAACCAAGAGGGTAATGCCCTGCTCAAGATGGGTCTTCGCGAGTCGAAAATCACCTTGATCTGCGGAGATCGTACCCATTATGCTGAAAGCAAAACCGAGGAGCTGATTATCACGCAACTCATTCAGAGTTATGCGCGCCTCCTCCAATAGTTGTTTTGCTTTTTCGTACTCACCCCTCAATCCCAATACCCAAGCGAGGCTTGTCTGCGCAAACGCGATGCCTCGTCGATCGGAAAGTTCGCGGCGGAGTCTCAAGTTTTCCTTTTGGAAACTCACTGCAGCGGCAAGATCGCCCTGAAATACGGCGAGCCATCCAAGATTGTTCAAGGCGAGAGCCATACCGCGCGTATCGCCAAGCTCTCGATGAAGGGCAAGGCCTTCCTCGGAGAGTCTTCGTCCCGCTTCAGGATCACCTGTTTGGATCGCAACCCAGCCAAGATTATTGAGCTCCGCTGCTATCCCCTTGGTATCATCGATCTCGCGGTAAATGGAAAGGCTCTCCTCTATACATGCTCGCGCCGACACGTAATCACTAAGCTCATGCATGATGGTAGCAATACCATGCAAGGCTTTCGCCCTTGGTTTTGTACGGGCTTCGGCACCCGGGAGTGATAACAAACTCTTCAGGCGATGCTGTCCCTCTATCATATGCCCTCGCACAACCCAGAAGCGCCAGAGGGCACCGCCGAAGCGCAGACCAATCTCTGCTTCACGGTTTGACTCTGCCCAACTCATTGCGTAACGGAAGTTTTCGATGTCGGCTTCCAGGTGGTCCAACCATATTTTTTGATCTGGCCCGGTCAGCTTGGGCTCTGCAGTTTCAGCAAGGGAGAGAAAATGCTCGGCATGGGCCCGTCTGGTGGCGTCTGCTTCTCCACTTGCGGTGAGGCACTCAAGTCCATATTCACGGATTGTCTCCAGCATGATGAAGCGGGGTTCCCCCTCAGACCGGTCGACCTGTCTCAGCAGACTCTTGTCGACAAGTGCAGCAATTCCATCCAGCACATCGAGATCTTCTTTTTTCCTGCAGACGGCTTCTGCTGCATCCAGCGTGCACCCTGAAACGAAGACGGCCAGCCTCCTGAAAAGTGCTTTCTCGCTTTCATTCAGGAGGTCGTAACTCCAGCCGACAGCCTGTCGCAATGTTTGATGCCGAGCAGGAAGATCCCGCGCGCCTCCTTTGAGAAATTCCAGCCGGCTTCCCAGCCTTGCAAGCAACGCCTGCGGAGAAAAGAGCTTGATGCGGGCAGCCGCCAGTTCAATCGCAAGAGGAAGGCCATCGAGACGGAAGCAGATTTCCGCCACTGCAGGCGCGTTCTCGTTATTCACCACAAAATCCGGCTTCACCGCCATTGCCCGTTGAATAAAAAGCGACACAGATGCAAATTGAGAAAGGATTTCGACGGAGGGAAGGCGGTTTAGATCGGGAAGGCTGAGCGGCTGAACAGGATACTCCCGCTCACCGGTAAGGTGCAGAACGATTCTGCTCGTGACAAGAATTTTCAACCTCGGGCACGTGCGCATCAAGTCAGCCACAAACGGAGCGGCGTCAACCACCTGTTCGAAGTTATCCAACATTAGGAGGAGATTCTTCTCGCGGAGCCGTTGTTTCAAGCTGTCGATAACGGATTTGGACGTGTCTTCGGGGATTCCCAACGCCGTGGCGATGCTGGATGGGAGAAGCGCAGGATCCACCGTGGGGGCGAGTGGCACTAAGAATACACCATCGTTGAATTCGTCAATGAGCGATGCGCCGATATGAAGCGAGAGCCGTGTCTTACCTGTTCCGCCTGGGCCTGTAAGAGTCACCAACCGAACATCGTTACGCAACAGCAATTGTTTCAGGGCTTCCACATCTTTCTCGCGCCCGAGGATCTCCGAGGTCTGCGCGGGCAAGTTGTTCGGACGTGCGCTCAGTGTCTTGAGGAGGGGGAAGTCGTCTTGCAACTCTGGAATGACAAGCTGATAGATATGTTCCGGATTGAGGAGGTCTTTAAGTCGATGCTCTCCGAGATCACGGAGCGCTACACCAGTCGGAAGATCGTTGACGACAAGCTCACGTGTTGTTTGAGAAAGAAGAACTTGCCCCCCATAACCGGCAGAGCAGATACGCGCAGCGCGATGAACATCAAGACCGACATACCCGGTGCCAGTCGATGTTGATTCACCAGTGTGAAGACCAATGCGGATGCGAACAGCAGCGTTTTCAGGCCACGTGTGTGCGGCAACCATTTGTTGAGCGGCAATAGATGCGGCGACGGCAGACTTGGCGCTTTCGAAGACCACGAAGAAACCGTCACCTGCCGTGTCCACCTCCGTTCCTTCCCACCGACCAAATGCATCGCGCAATAGTCGTCTTTGTTCGGAGAGAATTCCATTGTAGGCATCTCCGAGTTTCTGCAGGAGGAGGGTTGACCCCTCAATATCGCTGAACAAGAACGTAACGGTCCCCCGGGGTGTCGCCAAGGGCTCCTTGTTTGTCATTGGTCTGCTGCCCATCTGACCACGGATTTGCATTTCGCTGATTCGCCTGAGGGCCTTATGGGAATGGACTACTAAAGTGTTCCCTTCCCGGCTTCCTGCCGAGGAATATCGGGGATATAGCAGAAAAACAACTTACAGCAAATATCTCTGTTCTTTTCTTAACAAGCAAGCGAGGGGCTGCATTCCTGAGCATCAAGAAAATGGTGCTTTTGAAGCAGCCGGAAACGAGCGCGCATAACATCTCGCGAGGCTCTGCGTCGATCAAGACGCAGAGCCTTTTTGTCTCCCGAGGTCCCATGTTCGCAACCGAGCCACACAAGTCCCGTATCAACGTTTGTAGGTTCGTCAAGAAAGCTTTACCTTGAAATTATTATCCCATCCTGCATAGGAGAGAGAATGAAGCCCGGGACCACATTCTTTTTGATGATTCTCAT
>CAYPVN010000104.1:3543-6664 GCA_964414155.1 uncultured Chitinophagales bacterium | reverse complement strand
AGCTGCGGAAGTGGCGAAATTGGCAGACGCACCATCTTGAGGGGGTGGCGCCCAAAAGGCATGCGGGTTCAAGTCCCGCCTTCCGCACAAACATGGTATTGAGAAAAAAGCTTGACTTTAACGTGGTAGCGACCTATATTCAAAGCGTAAGTCAGACTCAACTTCACACCAATGACCGCCCGACTTCTTAGTATTCTTGCAGTACTCTTACTAGTGTTATCAGCTGTCTACGCAGGCCAGGTGCGCGAGGGAAGCCTCTCTGCCCATAGCGATGGAATGAAGATCACCGTCCGCTGGTTGAGCGAAGATGAGGCAGGTGTGACGCGCTTTGAGGTAGAACGGAAGGCAGGCTTGAACGGGCCCTTCATATCGCTTGTCCAGATAGTTCTCAGGGGTAACAACTCGGCCTATGAATACATTGATGAATCGGCCTTTCGGGTGACCGAGAGTATCTATCAATACAGGATAAAGGTTGTTCTGGCAAACGGGGATGCAGTGTACTACGGTCCCATAACAGTTCGTCACGACGTGAGCAATGTTCGCAGAACGTGGGGTAGCATAAAGGCCATGTTCCGCTAAACACTGGGCGGGAAGAATACGGAGAATATCAGGAGCGATACACATGTGTCGCTTTTTTTGTTTCCAGTTAGGAATGCATGAAACTAGCAAAACGACTTATTCTTGCATCGCGGTCTCCTCGTCGGTCTACCCTTTTGAAACAAATTGGGCTGAATGCGGAAGTGATTCCGGCTGAGGTGAACGAAGAGCTTGATGTCAAGGTCTCACCAGTCGAGAACGCTGTAAGACTAGCGGTACGAAAGGCGGAGCAGGTCGCGAGGCAGATTGATAACGCTATTGTAATCGGCGCGGACACGATCGTTGCTGTTGATGGCGATATGCTCGGAAAGCCGGTAGATCGGGAGGATGCGATCCGGATGCTGAACATGCTCAGCGACCGAACACATGTTGTCCATACAGGATTCGCCCTTGTTGATCGACCATCCAACCGGCAGTTCAGCGGCGTCGAATCAACGTCGGTTACGTTCCGGACACTCCCACTCGATGAGATCGAGGAGTATGTTTATGGTGGCTCCCCAATGGATAAAGCTGGGGCGTATGGAATACAGGATGACTACGGAGCGGTTTTTGTAAGGAGGATAGAAGGCTGCTATTACAACGTGATGGGGTTTCCGCTCTCTCGTTTTTATGAATCGTTGCAGAGGTTTCAGGAACAGTTGACGGAATCATGAAGGTCATATTATGACAGGCAAGATACGAGTTCTTATTGCAAAGGTTGGATTGGACGGACATGACCGCGGCGCCAAGGTTGTTGCCGCCGCTCTCCGTGACGCAGGGATGGAAGTGATTTACACGGGTTTGAGGAAAACACCGGAGATGATCGTCGAGGCTGCTCTCCAAGAGGATGTGGATGCCATCGGCATCAGCATTCTCAGCGGAGCGCACATGACAGTCTTCCCCAAAGTCGTGAACCTTCTCAAAAAGAATGGCCTCGATGATGTTTTGTTGTTCGGTGGCGGGATTATCCCGGACAAGGATATCGACGAATTAAAAAAGATCGGTGTCGGTAACCTCTTTACGCCGGGATCATCAACAGTGGAAATCGTTAACTACTTGAGGCAGGAAGCCAGCAAGAAGGCTTAGAAGTTCCGAAAACAGGCAACACACAAACCCCCGGTTACTAAAAACCCCCTCCCCTAAAACAAAAATTAGCGCCGATCGTATTGCGATCGAAAAAAGCTACTGTGTACTGTCAGCCCGACTGACGTTGATCGCCTGCAATCCTTTTGTTCCCTGCTCGACATCGAACTGGACTGCATCCCCTTGCTTAAGTGATTTGTAACCCTCCCCGGTGATGGATTTGAAATGAACGAAGAGATCATCACCACCTTCACGCGTGATGAACCCGTACCCCTTCGTATTGTTGAACCACTTCACCGTACCCTTTTCCATATAACTCCCACAATAGTGATAGATGAACTGAACCAACCTGAAGATCTCGTGGACATCAACGGCGCAGGTTAGACGCCATGGTTTTCGCAGCAATGTTACGGAAGAGGAATCAAATAAACAAGGGGGTTTATTCCTCAATCCAGATTCCTAATTCCGAGGGTGTCAGATCGATACTTTCTGAGGGTTCGGTCCCGATGACATCGGTAACAAGGGGAGTAATGCCAAGGGGAGAGAATGGGAACAAGTCATCAGCGGAAAAGATTGAGCGAAAATCCTGGGGGAGGAAGAACGGCTTGAACTTCTCTGAGAACTCATCAAGTCTTCGGAGGTAGTACGCCGTGTTTTCGTCCGGGAAGTTAGGGTCCCATTCTTCAGCAGGTTTACAATTGTCGAAGCTCCGGGGTGTTCGATCACTTCCTGTAATGTAGTAAGCCACTCTATCCCCCGGGCGGAGCGGCTTGCCGCTCGAGATGGCCACTTCGTATGGGGCACTCCTGTTCCGCTTTCCCGATTCCACATCGCGCATGTAGTCTGCCAAAGAATCCTTGAGTGTCTCCACTCGTGCAAAGTCCTGCACGTCAATCTTGTGATCCATGATGCTGTGCGAGACTTGAACGTACAGAGTGTGAAGCCCCTCAATATTGTAGCTAAGAAGGCAATCGACGCACTGGGTGATGTAATGCCGCCCGAATCGCTCCATGCTGCGTGATGTAAGGGAAGAACCTTTGATCTTGATTCGGTTGTCATGTCCAAGCAGTGCATAATTCTTTTTTCGATAGCTGAGCATTTTTGCGTAACGGCCATCAAGCGCAACCGAGATTCCTTCAGGCATCTGGCGCGAAAGCTCTTCCACAAAGGAGAGCTCAGCAGTTTCATCCCGTACATGTGTCGGGGGAACGAAAAACACGCCGTCAGTATCCACCTCAATGACCTTTCCGCCTGCGTCCTTGATGCATTGCATCATATGTTGAAGAAGTTCCTGACCTGTGCGGGTGACCTCATCGGCCTGAGCATAGTCGTTGAAGAGGCCGCGGCTGTATCCAAGATAGCCATAAAATGAGTTAATGAGGATTTTCAGTGATGATTGCATGGCATCGAGCTGAGACTTTAGCTGGGGACTCTGTGCCGCTTTCATCTTTCGTTTTGAATC
>CAYPVN010000104.1:0-3443 GCA_964414155.1 uncultured Chitinophagales bacterium | reverse complement strand
CTCACGATCAGGCTCTCTATCTTCGTTGCTGAGCCCGTCCTTGTAACCTGCCCGAAATTGAACGGCAGCATCTGCGCGAGGTAAAAGTAGGTTACCAACAGTTGGTTACTGAGATTCCTCGTTTCCGTAACATCATCGAGTGCATAGTCCATCAACGGTTGTACATCATTATCCCAATGCCATGAAATCCTGTCGCCCTTGATGTACGTACGATTCTCCGTTGCGAATCCGAAATACTTGGCAGCATACTTCAACCCATAACTCTCCATATCCCTCTTCGAGACATCATAATTCTGCACGAGAATCAACGTATCGACAATATGGCGGCCGGCTACTTCCGTCACTGCATATTCGGATGACCTCTCGGCAAACGAGGTGTACGTGTTGAAGGATCGGGGAGCGGAACCATCACGTCCGATGCCCAGCGTCAAGTTATTCAATTCGCAACGTTTGAGGATATATGGGAAATCAAAATTGTAGATATTATGCCCCTCGATAACATCCGGATCTTTTTCCCTGATAATGCGAACCAAGTCCGTCAACATCTCACGTTCATTCATCTTTTTTCCGTCGATAAGATGGTGCCATCCCCTGTTGTCCGAAAGAGCGATGAGAATGATCTGATCCTCACGGCGACTTGCCTTGCTGAAGCGATGTGGGCCTGACGTGTATGTTTCGATATCGAGCTGCATGCGATAGACTTCGTCAAAGGTCATTCCTTTGAACAATGTTCTACCTGTCTGCAAAAGGTACTGCGTGACTGGATCCGGGTAGAGGAAAAGGAAATTCAGGTCGGCGTAGTTTTCTACCTTGGTAAGTGCATCTTTATTGTAGCGAAGCATGATGTGGCGGATGGCTTCCCACATCGTAGACCAATCTTCAAAAGCACAGATATATTGATAGTACGCGCTGCCATCCAATTTCTTGAGCCAGTGGGTTGCTTTGAATCCCTCCAGATACCCTGGTTCGGCAAGAAAGATAAACGGGTAAAACTTATCGTCAACGTGACGAACGCCGGAGGCCTCCCGAAAATAGATGCGCATCGTCCTGTCGTCCTTCTGTTGGACAGAAACGATGCGCTCAACATTATTAAAACCCCACAGGAGTTTGTTCACACTCATGCGGCTACTTCTTTTTGGAAAGACTTTCGATGAATGGCGAGATGAGATCGATCGGTACTGGGAAGATAATCGTGGAGTTCTTTTCGGACGCCACTTCGGTCAGGGTTTGCAGGAATCTCAACTGGAGCGCCATGGGGTGTGACTCGATGACCTTTGCGGCGTCTGCCAGCCTTTGGGATGCCTGGAATTCTCCTTCCGCGTGGATCACCTTCGCCCTCCGCTCCCGCTCAGCTTCTGCCTGTCGTGCCATGGCGCGCTGCATCTCTACCGGGAGGTCAATGTGTTTCACTTCAACGTTTGAGACCTTGATTCCCCATGGTTCGGTTTGGTGGTCGATTATCTTTTGAAGCTCCCTGTTGATCTTGTCGCGTGCCGAAAGAAGTTCATCCAGTTCCGATTGGCCAAGTATGCTCCGCAGAGTTGTTTGAGAGAGTTGCGAAGTGGCAAACAGGAAGTTCTCCACCTCAACAATCGCCTTGTCGGGTTGAACGACCCGGAAATATACGACCGCATTGACCTTAATAGAAACGTTATCTTTCGTGATCACGTCTTGCGGCGGTACATCAAAGACCACCGTTCGGAGGCTTACCTTGACCATCCTATCAATGAGCGGGATCAGGAAGATGATTCCTGGCCCTTTCACGCCGATGAGACGGCCGAGACGGAAGATCACACCGCGCTCGTACTCACGCAGAATGCGGACAGCATTTGCGAGGATAATCACCAACAAGATGATGAGAACAATGAAAACTGTGCCGAAGATTTGCATGACTGGTTTCCTTTCGGTTTGGACGTCAGGTGGACGTGCTGACAGTAAGGCGGAGATCCTGAATCTTGTCCACCTTGATTCGTGAGCCCTTCTTGAGTTTTCCTTCTGAACTTGTTGCGTTCCAGATCTCTCCATGAACGCGCACCTGTCCATCAGGGTTAAGGTCTGTAATCGTTTCTCCGATCTCTCCCACAATTCCCTCATTGCCGGTGACCGGCTTGCGCCTTTGGGCTTTGATTCCAAACCCGATCGCAAAGATGAAGAATGCGGCAGTGATCAACACGGCTGGGATGATAACACCCCACGATATCGATATAAATTCCAAGGACGTCTCCGAATCAATGAGCATGATTGAACCGAGAAACAACGAGATAACCCCTGCTACACTGAGCATCCCGTAGCTGGTAATTTTGATCTCCGCGATAAAGAGAATAATTCCAAAAAGAATGAGAGCGAGCCCTGCGTAGTTGATGGGGAGGGTATGCATGGAATAGAATGCAATGATAATGGAAATGACCCCGACCACACCCGGAAGAATTGATCCCGGATTGTAGAGCTCGAGCAACAGTCCGTAAAGGCCAAGCATAAAGAAGATATATGCAACGTTCGGGTCGCTAAGGATATCCAAGATTTTATGTTTCCAGTCCATTTCGATGGAGACAACGTCCGCTTCCTTCGTGTGAAGTGTTGTCTTCACACCGTTTACATCGACGACCCTGCCATCAATCTTCTCGAGGAGGTCCTTCACTGAAACAGCAATGAGATCAATGACACTGTCTTTCAGGGCCTCGGTTTCGGTGATAGAAATGCTTAGGCGGACCGCATCCTCGGCCCACTGCACGTTGCGATGGCGCTTTTCACTTATTGTACGAATGAAGGCAGCCGCGTCGTTTGTTGCCTTCTCATTCATTATGGAATCCTTTTCCCCACCCTGTAGACCCACTGGATGCGCGGCTCCGATATTCGTGCCGGGGGACATTGCCGCAACATGAGCAGCGAGCGTAATAAACGTCCCGGCAGAAGCGGATTGTGATCCAGATGGTGAGACATATACAACGACAGGCAATTTGGATGTCAGCAAATCGGTTACGATCACTCGTGTCGACTTAAGGAGACCACCTGGAGTGTTGAGCCGAATAACGAGGCATTCTGCATCAGCCTCCACCGCGTGCTGAATATTTTGATGGATAAAATCAGCGGTTGCCGGATTTATCGTTGCGTCAAGCGTAATGACGTAAACTGTTTGGAGACCGAAGGCTCGAGCCGTAAGAATGAAGATCGGGAACAAAGCGAAAATTATAAGTCGCTTCACAGGAATGCTCTCCTCGTGGAAGGCGAAAGCAACATCAAATTGTGGAAGACAAAGCAGGTGCGTATCCAATATTTCGACCCTGCAGGTTTCAGCGCGACACCTTTTACACTATCGAGAAGAAGAGAGGCGCAATGAAGAAGTCATTCGCTTGTTGCGGAGAGGGTGGGATTCGAACCCACGATACCGTTGCCGGTATACCACCTTTCCAGGGTGGCCAGTTCAACCGCTCCTGCACCTCTCC